>RFNX01000236.1 GCA_009926905.1 Flavobacteriales bacterium | reverse complement strand
GTTGACATGAGCGAATTAGTTAAACACGATGACCGAAAGTTGGCGCTCTACGAAGACTTCAAACAACTCCATCATGTTTGAAGAAGGTAACATTGTTTATTTTACACCATTTTACTTCAAAAATGGAAAATCAGCAGCCAAACCAAAGTACTGCATTATTTTAAAATCGGTAAATGGGCAAACAATAATCGCAAGTCTCCCAACCCGAGTTGATTCAATACCCAGCCAAATTCCAGTGAAAACAGGTTGTGTTGAGTTGCCCGAAATTAATTTGAATTCATTCATTTTTGACACTTCAACAGAAATAACTGAATGTGGAAAATACTTTGATTTTAACACTTTCGTTTATGGGCATCAACTTGATTTTTACGCAGTCGATTCTTTCAAAGATTTATACAGAATTGAAGGAACAGATTATGAGATTTTCGGGAAACTAAAAACTGAGCTGTATCAAGAATTACTGAATTGTTTAAAAAACTCCAAATCTGTCAAAAAGAAGTTTATTTCGTTGCTTTAGAAATGGTAACTTCATTGATTTTTTTTAATGCAAATTAATCAGATTATTATTCAACTATTCAATACAAAAGATTCATTCAAATGGAGAAAAACGCAACAAATGTGGTATTGGTTTCGGAAATAAAAACATTAATCGAACAGAGCAAACAACAGCTTGCCGTGGTTGTGAATGCCACAATGAGCGAGTTGTATTGGCGGATAGGCAAACGCATCAATCAAGAATTGATTCATTTAGAGAGCAATGAAAAATATGGAAAACAAATTGTCGCTACACTGTGGCGACAATTAGAATCAGAATATGGAAGCTCCTTCTCGGAAAAAAATTTGAGGAGAATGATGCAGTTTGCTAAGGTGTTTCCCGATGAAAAGATTGTCGTATCAATGATACGAAATTTAAGTTGGTCGCACATAAAAGAATTGTTACAACTGGATAAAACAAACTTTCGTGTTGCAGAATATTTAACTTTATTGCCACCTCAAGAAGTACTATAACAAAAATTGCATCAAGCGATAGCTTTTGCGAAAAATAAAATGAATCGAAGAGAATTAGAAAACGAGTAGGAATAACGTATTTTTGAGAAAGAAAATTTCACCTAAATTGGAGTCGTATGGCAGAAGGCACAACTGAAAAAGATTTTGAAGCACACATTGAGGATTATCTTTATGAAAAGGAAAATTATTGGGTGCTCAATCCAGAAGAATACGATAGAGACTTGTGTTTGCATCCCGAATCACTCATTGCATTCATCCAAGAAAGTCAACCAAAAGCCTACCAAGAATTAGCTGTGCAATATGGCGCTACGGTCAATGAAAAAATTGTTCAAAATGTTGCCAAGAATATTCAGCAACGCAAAACAATCGACGTTCTTAGAAACGGTATCAAAGACAGAGGACAGAAAATTCACCTCGTTTTTTTCAAACCTGCCAACAACAAAACACCTGAACACGAAGAGTGGTATGCCATGAATCGTTTGGGAGTCATTCGTCAATTGCGCTACTCAAAAAAGAACACGAATGAAATTGATATGGCGTTTTTCATCAATGGAATTCCAGTAGCAACTGTTGAACTTAAAAATGCTTTAACTGGTCAAAATCATCACAATGCCATCAAGCAATATTTGCAAGATCGCGACCCATCAGGAGAACCGCTTCTTGAATTTAAACGTTGTTTGGTTCATTTAGCAGTGGGAACAGAAAAGGTTTTTATGACCACTGAACTAAAAGGAAAAGACACTTTTTTTCTTCCTTTCAACAAAGGATTATACAACGAAGACAGTTCTGATTTTGCCGTTTCCTACCTTTGGAAAGATGTATTGACAAAAGAATCATTACTCGATTTGGTTCAAAATTTCATCAGCATTCAAGAAGATTCCAAAATCGTTTACGACCAACAAACAAAGCAACTGAAAGAAATAAAATCAAGCAAATTGCTTTTCCCTCGTTTTCACCAACGCAGAGCTGTCAACCGAATTTTGGAACAATTGAAAGAAGATGGAACAGGAAAAAATTACTTGATTCAACATTCCGCAGGTTCAGGAAAATCAAATACAATCGTTTGGTTAGCTTATCGCTTGGCCAATTACTACAAAAACTACACCGACACTAAAGCACTGTTTAACAGTATTTTTGTTGTTACGGATCGCCGAGTACTCAACAAACAAATTCAAGACAACATCCGTCAATTAGATGACACACCGGGAGTTGTGGCTTACATCGACGAAAAATCGACCAGTCAAGATTTGAAAAAAGCGATTGAGGATGGCAAAAGAATTATCGTTACAACACTTCAAAAATTCCCAATTATTTCTGATGCTGTCACCAAATTTCCAAGCAGAAATTATGCGATTATCATTGATGAAGCACACAGTTCCCAATCGGGTGATGCTGCAAAAGACATGCGCAAATCAATGAGTTTGGAAACAGCTGCGTCACTGGAATCAGAGGAAGAAAAAACACTTGATGAAATCATTGCCGATGAAATCAAGCGCAAAGGACAGCAACAAAACATTTCTCAATTTGCCTTTACAGCAACACCCAAACAAAAAACAATTGAGCTTTTTGGAACACTTAAAAATGGGGTGCAATCGGCTTTTGATGAATACACAATGGAACAAGCCATCAAGGAAGGTTTCATTTTAGACGTTTTGCAAAATTACATGTCCTTTCAGCGATATTATAAATTGGTGAAACGCACAGAAATCAAAGATAAAGAATACGAAAAAAAGAAAACAGTTCGCGTGCTTTCAAATTATGTTGATTTACAAGATCATGCGATTGAAACCAAGTCAAGGATAATGATTGAACATTTTGTAAGTCAAACACAGCAAGAAATTCAAGGCCAAGCAAGAGCGATGCTTGTGACCAAATCTCGTTTGCATGCCGTTCGCTATAAACGCAAGTTTGACGAAATCATGAGCGAAATGAAATTGCCATATCGCGCTTTGGTGGCGTTTTCTGGAACCGTTTTCGACGAAGAAACGAATGAGGAATACACTGAAAACAGCATGAATAATTTGGAAGGTAAACTAAGTATTCCTGAATCATTAAAATTGCCGAATTATCGTTTTTTAATTGTTGCCAATAAATACCAAACAGGCTTCGATGAACCTTTGATGCAAACAATGTTTGTCGATAAGAAATTGGGTGGAGCCAATACCGTTCAAACTTTATCGCGCCTCAATCGCACCACCAAAGGGAAAAGTACAACAATGGTTTTGGATTTTGTGAACGACCCCGATCTAATTAGAGAAGATTTCCAATTTTATTACGGAGTCAATTTCATGGAAGAAGAAAACAAAACGGATCCAAATTCTTTGTACGAAATTCTCAGTAAAGTTGAATCGTTTAAAGTTTACTATCCAAATGATATTGAGACGTTTGCGAAAATATTTTTTAAGCCAAACAATAATTTTGAGCAATTACAACCCATCTTAAATGAAATCGCGCGCAGGTTTGAAACCGCTTTGAATCCCGAACAACAATTGGAGTTTAAATCTTCTGCTAAATCCTTTACAAAAATATACCGCTTCTTAAGTCAAATCATAACTTTCACAGATATTGATTTAGAGAAAGCTTATGTGTTTCTAACGGCAGTTTTAAAGAAATTACCCTACTTAGGACAAGGTTTGCCTTTAGATGTAATCAATGACATCGAATTGGACAGTTATAAAGTACAACATCAATTCACGACTTCCTTAAAATTAGAATCTGGTGATGCTTCAGTTTCTGGCTTAAGTCCAGACGGAACAATTGGAGGAAATGACGAAGATTACGATTTGTTGACCAAAATCATCCAAAAACTCAACGACACTTTTGGACTTGAACTAACTGAAGAAGACAAAGTAGAATTCCAAAAAATGAAGGAAAAAGTAAACTCAAACATGGAATTAATGTCATTCTTTAACCCGAATAATTCTAAGGACAACATTCAAGAAAAATTCAACGAAACTATTGACGAGGAACTCATTAATTTCATCAATGTGAAACTGGATTTATACAATAAACTCACAGATAACAAAGCCAACGAAATGCTAAAAATGATGTGGTTTAATGAGTTGTATAATCAGAGAATGAGAGTTTCAAGATAAAGAAAGTCTTTAATTTATTAATATCTCTTATTAAATCACCACGTGAATCACTTTCTTCGTCTCGAAAAATTCTTCGGAGTAAATATCACTTAGTAGAAATTCTTTGTATTTCTGTCTGACGGTGCTCATTTCCTCGCTTAAATCTCCACCTTTGAGATAAAGAATTCCATTTTTGCGATTGTGATTGGATTTACTTTTGATTTTTCCTTTCACCCACACTAAAAAATCAGGCATTCGAGTAACTGCTCTACTTACAACAAAATCAAATTTGCCTTCCACATCTTCTGCACGACAATGAATGCCTTTAACATTTGTAAGTCCAATTGCTTTTGCAACTTCATTTACAACTTTTATTTTCTTTCCAATGGAGTCTACCAAGGTGAAATTCGAATCAGGAAACAGTATTGCTAATGGAATTCCAGGAAAACCGCCACCTGTTCCAACGTCTAAAATTTCAGTTCCAGCATTGAAAGATTGAATCTTAGCAATTCCCAATGAATGTAAGACATGGCGCTCGTAAAAATTTTCGGTGTCTTTGCGAGAAATCACATTTATTTGATCGTTCCAAAATTTATAGAGTTCTCCTAAAGCTTCAAATTGTTCTTGTTGCTTTGGACTTAAATCAGGGAAATAATGCAGGATCGTTTTCACTTAAATTGAGTCTTTTGTTTTGTCCATCATCGCTGCCAAGAAATCACGTGCACGAAACAATTGTGCTTTTACAGTTCCCAATGGAAGGTTCATTTCTTCAGCAATTTCTTCGTAACTCATTTCTTCAAAGTAACGTTTTTCAACCAACTCACGGTATTTCGGTTTCAACTTGCTAACCAACAATCGCATGTGTGTCACACGTTGACCTTGCATAATCGTTTCCTCTGGATTCATCGTTGAAGATTTGGCATCAACGTGCATGCGTTCACCATCATCGGTCATATAACCCGCGTCAATTGATGTGACTTGGATGCGTTTTTTACGAATGAAATCAATACTGTTATTGGAAGCAATTTTAAACAACCACGTACTAAATGCAAAACTTGGTGAATATTGATCCAACCTGCTAAACGCTTTTCCAAAAGCTTCAATCGTTAAGTCGTCTGCATCGTCTGGGTTTTTCACCATTTTAAGCATCATAAAATAAATAGAATCTCTATAGCGATCCATCAACTCAGCATAAGCGCTTTGTTTACCTGCTTTTGCTAACTCAACTAATTTCAAGTCCAGTTTGGCCTTATCGGATAAATGCTCGTTTTCTACCATCTATAGATTTTTTTGCGTTCAGAAATATAATATAAAAAGGGGATTAGAAATGCATAAAATAAATCCCAAAAAAGAAAGTAATTGCCAAATGATTTTTCTTTAATTTGTCGGAAACAGCGACCTTGAATCCACCATTTGAATAATAAGATGAAAAGGAAAATCACTGAACTTAAAATGATCATTTCTTTGAAAAAGAGCAATGGGATAAAGGTTCCGTACATTGCAACTAAAGTAAGCGGATAGATTCCCAACAAATATTTCTTGAATTTTTTGTAGCGACCAGAAGTCGAGTAATGCCTTGTTTTTTGATACACCCATCGCGTCCAATTTGGTGCGGCAGGAGAATAACAATAGGAATCTGGATCGACTTGAATGGTGTAATTTTTCTTTTTAGCTGCTTCTTGTATGAATAAATCGTCGTCACCTGATGAAATAGAATAATGTGATTTGAAACCATTAACAGAATTGAACACACTTTTGGTATACGCAATATTTCTTCCTACACCCATGTATGGAACTTTTGCAAGTGCCATGGACAAGTAATTGACTCCAATCCAAGCTGTATCAAAACGAATGATGCGATTGACAAATCCTTTGGTTTTTGTAAATGGACCGTAACCGATTACAATTTGTTTTTGATCGTTGAATTTCGAAGCCATTAATTTCAACCAATTCATACTTGTTGGTTTACAATCGGCATCTGTCAAAACAAAATGTTCGTATTTCGCAGCTTTGATTGCTAAAGTAATCGGGAGTTTTTTTCCAGGACGCAAGTGTCTATTTTTTCCCAATTCAACTACTCTTAAATTAGGAAATTGTCTCGAGTAGGCATTCAAAAGCCAACCACTGTCATCAATTGATTGATTATTTACCACAATGACTTCAAATTCTGGATAATCTTGACTTAAAATCGAGGGTAAATTTTCATATAAATTGTCTTCTTCGTTTCTCGCAGCAATGATAACACTTACTGGAGGGAATTTTGTTTCACTTGTAATTGCTTGTTCTTTGTAGAATGCGAGTTTCTGATGGATGAGTAAAACATATAAAAATTGGAGGAAAACAAACGACGCAAACACAATGAAAACCACTGTTGCTGCGTTGTATTTAAATTCCGGAATCCAAATGATCATAGCTTCTTCTATACAAAGTTGATTTGCGAAGTTAAATAGACGTATCTTTGCCAAATGTAATTTTCGACATATTTATGCACTTCGAGTTGTTGAGTAACGATAAGGATACAAATGCGAGAGCAGGTATTTTTCACACAGATCATGGAGCAATAGAAACTCCTATTTTTATGCCAGTGGGTACAGGTGGCACCGTGAAAGGTGTGCATCAGCAGGAATTGCGCGATGATGTGCAAGCCCAAATCATTCTTGGTAACACTTATCATTTGTTTTTGAGACCTGGAACAAAGGTGCTTGAAGAAGCAGGTGGTTTGCATCAATTCATAGGTTGGGAACGCCCAATTTTGACGGATAGCGGTGGATATCAAGTGTATTCCATGTCAGGTTCGAGAAAAATTACAGAAGAAGGTGTGAAATTTCAATCGCATTTAGATGGAAGTTATCACGTTTTCACACCCGAAAGAGCTATTGAAATTCAACGTTCAATTGGTGGTGATATTATCATGGCTTTTGATGAATGTACGCCGTATCCTTGTGAATATGGTTATGCAAAACGCTCGATGCAAATGACACATCGTTGGTTGAAACGCTGTTTTGAAGCAATGGACGCAACCGAGCCAAAATACGGTTATCAGCAAGCTTTGTTCCCAATTATTCAAGGAAGTACTTTCAAAGATTTACGTACTGAATCTGCAGAAACAATCGCATCTTATGGGGCAATTGGAAATGCAATTGGTGGTTTGTCAGTAGGGGAGCCAGAAGATGAAATGTATGAAATGACAGAACATGTGTGTCAGTATTTGCCTAAAGATAAACCGCGTTATTTGATGGGCGTTGGAACACCTTGGAACATTTTGGAAAGTATCGGTCTTGGAATTGACATGATGGATTGCGTAATGCCAAGCAGAAATGCACGCCACGGAATGTTGTTCACTTGGAATGGAACTATTAACATCAAAAATGAAAAATGGGCAAAAGATTTTAGTGCAATTGATGCTTCTAGCGATGCTTATGTGGACCAAGTTTACACGAAAGCTTATTTGCGCCATCTAATTAAATCAGGTGAGTATTTGGGAATTCAAATTGCAACGATTCATAACTTAGCTTTCTATTTGCAATTGGTAAAAGAAGCCCGCAAACAAATTCAAGCTGGAACTTTCAATGCTTGGAAAAATCAATTGATTCCAATTCTAAAACAACGATTGTAATCGATGCTTAAAATTCTGGATAGATATATCATTCGTAAGTTTTTATCGACTTTCTTCTTTATGTTGGGAATCATAATGCTTTTCGCAATGGTATTCGATATTTCAGAAAAACTGAGTGATTTCATTGCCAATAAAGCACCTTTTTCAGAAATATTATTGGATTATTACTTGAATTTCTTGTTGTTTTATGGCAATATGTTTTCATCCATGATCATTTTCATTTCAGTGATTTGGTTTACAGCAAAATTAGCACAGGACACTGAAATTATTCCAATGTGGTTTAGTGGAAAACCGATTACGCGGTTCATACGACCTTATTTAATTGGCGCCACAGTTTTAACAGTTATTTCCTTGGTTTTGAATCATTTTATTATTCCAAGAGCAAACAAAGTGAGGCTGGAATTTGAAGAAAAATATTACCGTGAATCCATTTTAGTGGAAGATTATCACGCTGATTACCCTGGAAATCAAACGGTTTATTTTTCTAATTTTACTAATAGTTCTAAAGGAATTAGTGATTTAACTGTTCAAAGATGGAACGATAGTAATCAACCCGTTTATTTTTTAAAGGCGAGGAGTGCATATAATCTACCTGGAACTTTTAAATGGCGATTGACGGATTATTATGAAAAGGAAATTGTTTTTCCAAAAGGAATGCTTGTACATGGGCAAAAAAAAGATACTATTTTTAATTTTAAGATGGATGAAATGGCTCAACGTGAAAATGTCGCTGAATCAATGACCTTTTCTGAATTAAAGGCTTTGATTCATCGTGAAAAATTAAAAGGTTCAGAATTTGTTCCCTTTTACGAAATTGAGTTGCATCAACGCACATCATACCCTTTTGCGGCTTACGTTTTAACTATCATTGGTGTTTCGGTTTCCTCTCAAAAAAAGAGGGGAGGAATCGGGATAAATATTGCAATTGGTTTAGCTTTTGTTTTTGTTTATATTTTCGCTATGAAAATGATGACTGTCGCCTCATTAAATGTTGGATTTCCTCCTTTAATTGCCGTTTGGATTCCGAATTTGTTATTTAGTCTTGTCGCTTTCTTTTTATACCGTTTCGCTCAAAAATGAAGCATTTACTTGTTTTTATTTCCATTTTATTCTGCTTTGCTGTAAATTGTCAAGTCGTTAATATTGAAAACAAACGGATTTATGACGATACTGCAGGTTTAAGTGGTTCAATTGGAGCATCTTTTAGTGCCAATAAAAATCAAGTGTGGTTGGTGAATGCAAGCTTACGTCCACAGATTCAATACAAAACCAAAATGCACTATTTCCTGCTTTTAGGTGATTTGGGTTATTCGCGAGGAGCAAATCAAACGTTTGCCAATTGGGGAATGATTCATTTTCGGTACACATATCGTTTGAATTTTCTGCCGCATCACACTTATAAAAGTCCTTGGAAATGGGAAGTTTATTCGCAAATTCAGTACAATCAATTGTTAAGGCAGAAAGAAAGATCGCTTTTCGGAACGGGACCAAGGTTGAAAATCGCTGAGAATAAAAGCATTCGATTGTTTGTTGGAACTTCCGTTTATTTCGAACACGAAGTACTTTTGGACGGCATCATCAATAATAATTTTAGATCGAGCACTTATTTATCGTGGTTTATGAATTTCAATAATAAACTGAGTTCTTCAGGTGTAAGCTATTACCAACCACGCGTCGATTTGCTTTCCGATTGCCGTTTTATGGGACAATATTCACTTTCTTATAAATTGCGAAAAAATTTAAGTGCGCGATGGGAAGCATCTATTTATTACGATTCAGATCCAGCTTTAACAGTAAATAAATCCGCTTTTAATACGACTTTAGGATTCCAGTTGGGGTTGAATTAGGGGGAAACCTTGTTTTCTTGCCTAAAAAATTCGTTAATTGTAATATTTAATACTTTGCAAATACGAAAAAGCGTTTTCATTTCAAAGTTTGAACCTTTTTCAATTCTCCAATAAGCTGAGCGACTCATTCCGAGTTCGTATGCAAAATGCTCGTAATTATTGAAGCCTCGCTCTTTTCTGAGTTCTTTCAAACGATTTGAAATCCATTGAAATTCTTGACTAAAATCTTCCTGCTTCTGCATATGCAAAATTCATCAAGAAAAAACTTTTAAAGTACTCCATTATTTGAAGTACTTTATAT
>RFNX01000568.1 GCA_009926905.1 Flavobacteriales bacterium | reverse complement strand
TTTCATATTACAAAAATAATAGATTTACTATTGTAAAGTTCGTGAAACGTTATGTTCTATACTATTTTCCATAACTTTAACTAATGTATTAGCTGGAACAAAAGAATAAACATCAATTTATTGAGTTATTCATTTAAAGCGGCTGTTAGCGATGTTGAGGAATTGAATAAAGAAGTTGTTTTCTAAAATAAAGAATTAAGTCCTAAGGTCTTAAAGTCTTGAAGTCTTTTTGTCCAAGATTACTTTCCGTTCCAATTCGTCATCGTCATTTCAAGTCCAATTGTAGCGAAGCTCTTTATGAATTCTGTCGCAACATCAATGCGAGCAGGTAAATCTAAATTTTCTTCTTTAGACCATTTCCCAAGCACATAATCTGCTTGATGACCTTTTGCGAAGTCACTTCCAACTCCAAATCGAAGTCGTGTATAATCTTGTGTTTTTAAGGTTGCTTGAATGTCTTTTAATCCATTGTGACCACCATCGCTACCTTTTCCTTTCATTCGTAATTTTCCAAAAGGCAATGCGATATCATCTGTGATAACGACTAGATTTTCAATTGAAATTTTTTCTGTTTGCATCCAATAATTGACTGCTTTTCCAGAAAGATTCATATAAGTTATCGGCTTAATTAAAACGAGTGTTCTTCCTTTGAATTTCACTTCTGTGCGAAAAGCGGCTCTGTTCAAGGAAAACGAATCGCCTAATTCTTTCGCCAATGCATCAACGACTTTGAAACCAATGTTGTGGCGCGTTTCTTCATATTCCGAACCTGGATTTCCCAAACCAACGATGAGGTACTTCATAACTTACTTTTTACCAGTGAGGACAAGAATTGCAGTCGTTTTTCGAGCGAATATAGAACAGTCCACCAACTAAAATTTCCCCTGCTGCATAGCCAAAACGTTGACGAGCGTAGGCATCGTAATCATTCGGTCGTATTTTAACTCTTGATTGCATCATAAAGCCAGATGCCGCATTCATTTGCACGAAAAAGTGTTGGAAAAATTCAAAACGTCCGCCTAAATGCGCTGACACTCCAAGACCAGACATTGAAACAGTTGCCACATCTTTTCTACCTGCAAATGTGAAATCATTGAAACTTAAAATCCCACCAAATGAACCACCAAGAAGACTTGTAAAGGCAAAGCTTCCATTTCTTGATTTATGCCAAAGTTTCAATCTTGCAAATTCAAGACGTATATAATTCAAGCCATTAGAGTTTTCATAGTGAAACGTTTGTTCGTTGGTAATAATGCTATCTCCTGCATAAGTTCCTGACCAATTGGTTACGTTGTCAACACCGGCATTAATTCTGCCAGTTAACAAATAAGGTGTGTTGTGAACCATTACATATTTCATGTGATCGTAACCTATGGAAACGTTCCATTTATTTTGAAAATTATATCCAATTCTAAAATTGAATTGAGGAACCGTAAATTCTCTTGGATTGAAATAGGTTTTAATGTCTTTTGAAGGGCGGTCAACTGCTTTAACACCTGCTATTTTGAAATCATAACCTGCGCCAACAAACTGAATAGTACTTTTTGTGTAGGAACTTAAGTTGTATCCCCAAGCAACATCCAATGTACCTGATGCAATCGATTTTTTTGCTTTCGGTTTTTTATAACCTTTATATTGTGCATTTAAGCTCAAACTAAAGAAAGTTATCAAAATAAAAAGTACTGTTCTCATCTTGTAATGATTTTAACCCACTCACTTTGTTCCATGATTTGCTCCAAACGGAAATGCACTTTTTTACTAGAACTATGCCATTCCACTAAGCCATATCCTTTTGCGAAATATGTAACAGCATCTGCTTCGCGCGCTTCTTCTTTTTTCGTGAAAGGATTCAAAACAGTCAATCGAATTTTTTCATCAAACACCAAAGCTTCCACTTTTTCATCCATGACGGAAATCTCTTTTTTCGTTTTGAATTTTCTTTTGATTTCTTTTAAAATCACCGTTGAATCTACAACTCCTTGAAATTTTGAAGCAAACCACGTTTCTTTTTTTAAATTCATTGGAAACAATTGATTCTTGTAAATCGTAGCTTTTTCTTTGTTTTGAAAACGATTCACAACCATGTGATCTTGTACATCTAATGAATCTACGTTGTAGTTAATTGCTTCCAAAATGCGCCCGTCACTTGCATAACGTTCAACTACAAGATGCTGTCCTTCTTTGTCTTTTACAGTATAAACGCGGTGGAATTCTTCTTCCAAACCGTGCGCTACATCTCTATATAAATACACTTTTGGAACCGAATCCAAGGGATAGAAATAAGCGATATTCGGATTCTCTGAATGAAAAGCTGGCTCGTCTTTACACGACCAAAGCACTAAAATTAGAGAGAAAAGAAAAACAACCGATTTCATTATTTTGTCATTTTTAAAAAGGCAATTTCTTGTTCAGTTAGATGGCGGTAGTACCCACGTGGTAAATCTTTTTTCGTCAAACCACCGAATTGAACACGATCCAACTTAACAACTGTGTACCCCAATGCCTCAAACAAACGACGAACTATTCTGTTTTTACCGGAATGAATTTCAACCCCAAGTTCTTTTGAGGTGCCATTTTCAACGTATTCAACTTTATCAACTTTTGTGCGACCGTCCTCTAAGTCAATACCGTTTAATAATTTCTCTAAATCTTCTTTTACTACGGATTTATGCAATTCAACGTGGTACATTTTTACTGCTTGGTAGCGAGGATGCGTCAATTTTTTTGCCATGTCACCATCGTTCGTAAACAACAGTAAACCAGTTGTTTCTCTGTCCAAACGTCCAACAGGATAGATACGTTCGCGACAAGCTTTTTTCACCAATGACATCACGGTTTTTCTTCCTCGAGGGTCGTCCATTGTTGTGATAAATCCTTTTGGTTTGTTCAAAAGTACGTAACGTTTTGTTTCTGCATTGATGGTTTCTCCGTCGTATTGCACCACGTCACCTGGATTGATTTTATATCCAAGCTCTGTGATAATTTTTCCGTTAACAGTCACAACGCCTGTTTCAATCAACACATCGGCCTCTCTTCTGGAGCAAACTCCTGCATTGGATAAATATTTATTC
>RFNX01000292.1 GCA_009926905.1 Flavobacteriales bacterium | reverse complement strand
ATGTTGGAAGGTGAAATGCAAGAGATTTCTGAAGCTGAATTAGTGGAAGTTTTCAAAATTGCTCACGTTGCCATCAAAGAACAATGTCAATTTCAATTGGATTTAGCAGCTGAAATCGCAACCGCAAATCCGAAAAGAGAATATAGCCACGAATCGCATAACGAGGAAGTGAAAGCGAAAGTGTACGAATTAGCAATGGAAAAATGTAAAGAAGTTGCACGTATGGGCTTGGCTAACAAAGCAAAAAGAACTGAATTGTTTGAAGAAATCAAAGCTGAAGTTAAAGCTGCATTTACAGATGAAGAATTAGCAGAAGCTGGAAAATTCATTTCTCCTTATTTTTCTCAAGTGAAGAAAAAAGCAGTTCGTTGGGTAATGTTGAACGAGCGTAAACGCCTTGACGGACGTAACTTCGACGAAATTCGTCCAATTTGGGCAGAAGTTGATTATTTACCAATGGTTCACGGTTCTGCTGTGTTTACAAGAGGTGAAACGCAATCATTGACAACACTTACTTTAGGTGGTAAAATGGACGAGCAATTAATCGATGGAGCTACTTACGAAGGAACAGAGAAATTCTTATTACACTATAACTTCCCTCCTTTCTCAACTGGAGAAGCAAAACCATTACGTGGAACTTCTAGAAGAGAAATTGGTCACGGAAACTTGGCTTTAAGAGCATTGAAAAATGTACTTCCTGATGACAATCCCTACACAATTCGTATCGTTTCTGATATTTTAGAATCAAATGGTTCGTCTTCAATGGCAACAGTTTGTGCTGGAACATTAGCATTAATGGACGGTGGTGTTCAAATCAAAGCACCAGTTTCTGGTATCGCGATGGGATTAGTTGCTGATGAAGGTAAATTTGCTATTCTTTCTGATATCTTAGGTGATGAAGATCATTTAGGTGATATGGACTTTAAAGTAACAGGAACTGCAAAAGGAATCACAGCTTGTCAAATGGACATTAAAGTGGATGGTTTACCATACGAGGTTTTAACACAAGCTCTAGAGCAAGCAAGAGCAGGACGTTTACACATTTTGGGGAAAATTACTGATACTTTAGCTGAACCAAGAAAAACGTTGAAACCACAAACACCAAGAATCGAAGCGTTTAACGTTCCAAATGAAATGATTGGTGCAATCATCGGACCTGGAGGAAAAATCATTCAAGGAATGCAAAAAGAAACACACACAACCATTACAATTGAAGAATTGTCAACTGGTGAAGGTCGTGTTCAAATCCTTTCTAACAATGGTGACGATATGAACGAAGCAATTCGCAGAATTCGTCAAATTGCTTTCCCTCCAACAGTTGACGAAGGTGCAACTTACACAGGAAAAGTGAAATCTGTAAAAGAATTTGGATGTTTCGTTGAAATTCTTCCTGGAACTGATGGTTTAATTCACATTTCTGAATTCAGCTGGGAAAAAGTTGCTAAAATGGAAGACGTTTGTAAAGAAGGAGACGTTTTAGATTTCAAAGTTGTTGGTAAAGATCCAAAAACTAAAAAATGGAAACTTTCTCGTAAAGTCTTATTGCCAAAACCAGAGCGTAAGGAAGAAACTCCACAAGCGTAATTAACAACGATTAAAGTTATACACAAAGGCGGCCATTGGTCGCCTTTTTTGATTTTGGAAACTTTGATTTAAAATTCTGTTCGTACATTTACAACAAACTTTTTTTATGAAGAAAAAATTACTTGGAATTTGTCTTTTGCTTATGACACCTTCTTTATTGTTTTCACAAATCGCTGCTTGGGATTTTACTGGAGAAAACAATGTTGCTACAAGCACAGCTGAAGTTTACAATGCAAATTTAGATGCATCAAACACAATTACTAGAGGTGCAGGAGCAGTTGGTTCTGCTGGTGCCAATTCCTTTAGAACTCAAGGTTTCCAAAACAATGGAATTGCTTTAACGAATACGGATTATTTTCAAAATCAGTTTTCTGCAGCACCTGGTTTCACACTTTCATTAACAAGTATAAATGCCCGTTTTGCTGGAACAACAAGTTTCTTTGCCAATCCTGGTGTTTCTATGCAATATGCTTATAGTCTTGATGGTACTAATTTCACATTAATTGGTTCACCTTTTTCAATGACAGCAATTGGTGCAATGCCAGCTATTGATTTATCTGGTGTAAGCGCTTTACAAAATGTAGCTGAAAACATCACTGTTACAATTCGTTTTTACGCTAGTGGGCAAACAACAACAGGTGGGTGGGGTTACAATTCGCCTTCTTCCGGATCTTATGGTTTAGCTTTCGGAGGAACTTTAAACTGTTTAGTGCAATCGACTTTTTATGCAGATACGGACAACGATACTTTCGGAGATGTAAACACAACGATTCAAGCTTGTGCGGCTCCTGCAGGATATGTTTCAAACGCTACAGATTGTGATGACACGAACCCTGCAATTAACCCAAATACAATTTGGTATTTAGATGCTGACAATGACATGTCTGGTGATGCAGCCAACACAGTAACAAGTTGCACTGAACCAACAAGTGCATCTTATGTGCTAAATTCAAGCGATTGTGATGACAATAATCCAAACGTAGATTCAATCACAACATGGTATTTAGATTCTGACAATGACGGATTTGGTAATTTAGCATTAACAACACAAAACTGTGGACAGCCGGTTGGTTATGTTGCAAATAGTACAGATTGTGACGATACTAACAATCAAAATAATCCAAATGCTACGGAAGTTTTTGATGGCGTAGATAATAATTGTAATACCATAATTGATGAAGGTTTTATACTTACAACCTATTATGAAGATTTAGACAATGATGGTTTTGGTGGTGATGTTTCCATTCAATCTGTAACAAATCCAGGAGCTGGGTATGTTTTAATAGGTGGAGATTGCAACGATAACAATAATGCTATCAATCCAAATGCAACAGATATACTTGGAAATGGTATTGATGAAGATTGTTCTGGATCTGATGCTAATTTACCTCCAGTTGTTTTAGGAATCTATGAATTCACGCAACCTTCAGGATGTCCAGTTACAGCAACAGCAGTTACAAATCAACCTTCAATAGCTACATTTAGTGCATTTTCTTCAACTGGTATAACTTGTCAAGCTGCTGGAAATGTTTATAACAATAATGGGTGGAACACAACTGCAACAATTGATTTAACGGAATACGTTGAGTTTTCAATTACTGCAAACGAATGTCAAAGCCTAGATTTAGATAGAATTGCATTCAATCATAGATGTAGTGCAACAGGTGGAACGCCAACTTGGTATGTCCGTTCAAGTTTAGATAATTACGCAACAAATTTAGGGACAGGACTTTCAGGGAATAACAACAATCAAAATTTGGATGATACGGTTACACTTGGTTCTGCATTTGATGCGGTTTCAAACCTTACTTTTAGATTATATTTGACTGGAATTGGTACATCTGGAGCAACTTTCAGATTTGATAATGTTTCTCTTTATGGAAATTCAATTGCCTTACCAACTCAAACTTTCTATGCTGACACAGATAATGATGGATTTGGAAATTTGGCAAATGATTCCATTTCATGTACAACACCTATTGGATTTGTTTTAAATAATTCAGACTGTAATGATGCTGATTCATTAATCAATCCAACTACAATTTGGTTTTTAGATGCTGATGGCGATTTAATTGGTGGAATTGCTCAAACTTTTGTGGGTTGTACTCCTCCAACTGGATATGTGCTTTCAAACAACGATTGTGACGACTCGAACATCAATATTACAGGCTCAACAATGTATTATGCTGATGCCGATAACGATACTTATGGTGATTTTGCTACTGGAGCATTATTTTGTACCAACCCAGGAGCTGGTTATGTTACAAATAGTTTAGATTGTGATGATACTAATAATGCCATTTTCCCAGGTGCAACTGAAATTTGTGACGGAATTGACAATGATTGTGTGGGTGGAATTGATAATGGTTTAACATTCGTAACTTACTACGTTGATGCCGATTTAGATGGTTTTGGAACAGGAGCAGGTCAAAGTTTATGTACTAATCCAGGTGCTGGATTTGTGACAATTGCAGGAGATTGTAATGATACAGATGATCAAATCAATCCTGATTCACCTGAAGTTTGTGATGGAATCGATAACAATTGTGCAGGTGGTATTGATGACGGTTTAACTTTTGTTGCTTATTTCACAGATACTGATGATGATGGTTTTGGAACAGGTAATGGTCAAATCTATTGTGAAAATCCAGGTGCAGGTTTTGTAACTGTTGGTGGAGATTGTAACGATAACAACAACCAAATTTATCCTGGAGCAACAGAAGTTTTAGACAACTCCATCGATGAAAATTGTGACGGTGTTGATGGATATGTTGGAATCAATGAATTAACATTGGCTAACTTCAAAATTGTTCCTAATCCAAATAATGGTACTTTCAATGTAATCTTGAGCGAAGAAGTAAATAATGCTACCATCTCAATCCAAGATTTGAATGGAAAAACGGTTCAAACTTCAACCTTCTCTGGTTTAGAGTTTCAAGCAAATTTAACTGGAGTAACAACCGGTGTTTACTTTGTGAAAATTCAAACGGAAAACTCAATCGCTGTAGAAAAAGTGATCATAAAATAATTCAAATTAATTTAACCCGAAAGCTGTTGGTTCAACTGAATCAACAGCTTTTTTGTTTTCCACTTATCCCTTGAATTCTTACATTTCCTAAGGTGAAAACTGTCTAAGAATGTGTTATATTTGAATACACAATTTATCAGATGAATTTAGCGCACTACATTGACAATATCAATAAAAGATTTCAAACGGGAATTTCTCGCGAACATGCTTACCGAGGTGATTTACAAACAGTTTTAGAAACCATTTTAAAAGATATTCAAGTAATCAACGAACCAGCACGCATTGCTTGTGGCGCACCTGATTACATTTTAATGCGCAAAGATATTCCTGTTGGTTACATCGAAGCGAAAGACATTGCTGTAGACTTGAATAGCAAATCTTTAAAAGAACAATTCGACCGCTACAAAGCTTCATTGACAAATTTAATTTTTACTGATTACCTAGATTTTCATTTTTACAGAGATGGTCAATTTGTAAATTCCATTCGTATTGCAGAAATCGTGAATGGAAATATTGTCGGTCTAACAGAGAATTTCGCGCATTTCGAACAATTGATGAAAGACTTTGCGTTGATTGTTACTCAAACGATAAAATCTCCGACAAAATTGGCGGAAATGATGGCCGGAAAAGCGCGTCTTTTGGCAAATGTAATTGAAAAAGCAGTAAATTCAGATGAAGAAAACGAAGCCAATTCGCAGTTAAAGGAACAATACAAAGCATTTCAAAATGTATTGGTTCACGATATTACGCACAAAGCATTTGCAGATATGTACGCGCAAACGATTGCTTATGGAATGTTTGCAGCACGCTATCATGACCCAACAATTCCAACTTTTTCAAGAGAAGAAGCAGCAACGTTGATTCCTCATTCGAATCCATTTTTGCGAAAGTTGTTTCAAAGCATCGCAGGTTATGATTTAGATACTCGAATTGCTTGGATTGTGGACGATTTAGTTCAGATTTTCTTAGCTTCTGATGTGGCGCAAATTATGCGAAATTTTGGAAAAAGCACCAAACAAGACGACCCAATTATTCATTTCTATGAAACGTTTTTAGCAGCTTATGATGCTTCACTTAGAAAAGCAAGAGGTGTTTGGTACACACCAGAACCTGTTGTCAATTTCATTGTTCGAGCAGTAGATGATATTCTAAAAAAAGAATTCAACTTACCTCAAGGTTTGGCTGATACTTCCAAAACAAAAGTCAAAGTTGATTACCAAGGCAAACAAATTGAGCAAGAAGTTCATCGAGTGCAAGTATTGGATCCAGCAACCGGGACTGGAACATTTTTGGCAGAAGTAATCAAACATGTTCACGGAAAGTTTAAAAGTATGCCTGGTGCATGGCCAAAGTATGTGGAAAACGATTTGATTCCGCGCTTAAATGGTTTTGAATTATTGATGACTTCTTACGCGATGGCGCATTTGAAAATGGATATTTTATTGACCGAAACAGGTTTTACCAATCCCAATAACAAACGGTTCAAAATCTTCTTGACCAACAGTTTAGAAGAAGCGCATGAAAACCAATTTAACTTGTTTACACAATGGCTTTCTCAAGAAGCAAACGAAGCAAACGCCATTAAAAAAGATGCTCCCGTAATGGTCGTGTTGGGTAACCCTCCGTATTCGGTGAGTTCAAACAATAAAAGTCCTTGGATTGAAAAATTGACTGCTGACTATAAAAAAGACTTGAACGAACGAAACATTCAACCACTTTCAGATGATTACATCAAGTTCATTCGTTTTGGACAACATTTTATCGAGAAAACAGGTGAAGGAATTTTAGCTTACATCTCCAACAACAGTTTCATTGATGGAATCATTCACCGTAAAATGCGCGAAGAATTGATGAAGACTTTTGATAAAATCTACATTTTGGATTTGCACGGAAATGCCAAGAAAAAAGAAACAGCGCCCGATGGTTCAGCTGACCAAAACGTGTTTGACATCATGCAAGGAGTGAGTATCAATATTTTTGTAAAGAAGAAAAAATGAATTCTTTAAGCCAAAAAATCATTCTCTTAGTCGAACAAGCGCAATCGTTTGTAAGTAGAGTTACTAATACTGCCATTGTTAGCACTAATTTTAGGATTGGTCAAATGATTGTTGAGGAGTATCAACAAGGTGATAACAAAGCAAGTTATGGTAAATCAGTTCTAAAATCACTCAGTAGTCAATTGACCGACAAATTAGGGAAAGGGTATTCTGTTGATAACCTGGAAAATATGCGTAAGTTTTATCTAACTTACAATTCTCAATTTATCTTTTCCGAGAACAATTCTCGGATTTTGTATCAACCACAAATTTCCGAGACAATTTCTCGGAAATTCGAAACACAAGTTTTGTCTTGGAGTCATTATGTATTGCTTTCTAAAATCAATAATCCAGAGGAAAGACGATTTTACGAAATAGAAGCACTTACAAACAATTGGGGACTCACAGAATTAAAAAGACAATTCAATGCTGCTTTATATGAACGACTTCATTTGAGTAGGACTAAAAATGAAATTCAGCAACTTGCGCTAAAAGGACAAGAAATTCAAAAACCTCTTGATTTGTTTAAAGATCCAATTGTATTGGAATTTTTAAAACTACCCCAACAACATTCCTTTTCGGAAAGTGAATTAGAATCTGCAATTATTTCTGAAATTCAGCAATTTATGCTCGAATTGGGAAAGGGTTTTTTCTTTGGAGGAAGGCAAGTGCGATTTACTTTTGACGAAGATCATTTTTTTGTTGATTTAGTGTTTTACAATCGTTTATTGAATTGTTTCGTTCTTATAGATTTAAAAATCGGAAAACTTACACATCAAGACTTGGGTCAAATGCAGATGTATGTTAATTATTACGACAGATTCGAGAAAAAAGAAACTGAAAATCCCACTATCGGTATTGTTCTCTGTAAAAGCAAAAGTGATTCTATGGTTGAGATAACCTTACCGACAAATAATACTCAAATATTTGCATCTAATTATCAAACAATTCTACCGAGTAAAACTGAACTTAAAAAAATCCTTGATAACCATGAGTAAGACGAAAGATAAAACCCAAGTTTTCCACTTTGACCTGTACGGCAAACGAGAAGCAAAATATGATTTTTTGAACGAAAATTCACTTTCTTCTATAGCTTGGAACGAACTCGAACCCAATGAACCAAATTTCTTTTTTGTAAAAAAAGATGATACGGGAGTTGAGGAGTATGAGAAGGGATTTAAGTTGGATGAACTTTTTCTAAAAAATATTTCAGGTATACAGACAGGAAGAGATAGTCTTTTTATAGACTCAAATAAAGAAGATTTAATTAAAAGAATTAAAAAATTACTTGAGGAGGAATTAAGTATTGATTTTAAAGAAGAATTCAATATCAAAGACTCAAGTAGTTATAATTTATTAGACAGAATTACTAGGTGTAATTTTGATTACAGTAAAATAAATGAAACACTATATAAGCCATTTCAAAAGTACTATATTTATTATGACGAGATTTTAATAAAAAGAGCATTCTATAGTGTTTTTAAGAATGTTATTAATAGAGATAATGTTGGATTTAATTTAATGAGAAGTCAAGTTAATACAACTGATTTTAAAGCTGTATTTTTAAGTAAAACCATCATTGATTTAAATTTTTATGGGTTTCAATCTTATCATTTCCCTCTTTACCTTTATCCCGACCAAAAATCGCAACTCAATTTTGAACAAGAAACAGAGCGCGTTCCCAATCTGAATATGGAAATTGTTCAGAAAATTGCAGATGGTTTGGGTTTGAAGTTCGAAGCAGAATCCATTTCCCCCTTCGAAGGGGGACAAAGGGGGATGACTCAAAATCTAAAACAAGAAAAAAGTAGTAATTCACCCCTCTCAGTCTCCCCTCAAGGGGAGAAGGCTTCAAATCCAGTTTCAATCGAGAGAGGAAGTCAATTCTTCTGTCCAATTGATATTTTAGATTACATCTACGCCGTTCTCCACAGTCCAAGTTACCGCGAGCAATATAAAGAATTTTTAAAAATAGATTTTCCAAGAGTTCCTTATCCAACAGACGCCGATAAATTTTGGAAGCTGGTTGAATTGGGAGGTAAATTGCGTGAACTCCATTTATTAGAAAGCCCAACTGTTAACGAATTCATCACTGAATATCAAGGAGATGGAGACAATGTAGTTGGGAAACCACGATTTGAAGTTTCCCTCCTTGAGGAGGGATTAAGGGAGGTGACACAAATTGGAAGAGTTCATATCAACGAAAACCAATACTTTGACAACGTTCCAGAATCGGCTTGGAATTTCTATATCGGTGGTTACCAACCTGCACAAAAATGGCTCAAAGACCGAAAAGACCGCGAACTCAACTTTGAAGATATTCTGCATTATCAGAAGATTATTGTGGCGTTGAGAGATACAAATTGGATAATGGGGGAGATTGATGAGGTTGGGGTGTGATGTTTCTAAAAAGTTACTCATAATTCATAATAAATCCATAAACATAAATTGATCTAAAACCAATTTCATTTCATCAATTCAACAATTTCCACTTATCCTTTGAATTCTTGCATTCAATTACTACTAAATCAGTTTGTCATAAAAAAAGACAAGCTATCCATTTTGAAACTACATTTGTTAAAATAGCTACTATGAAGAGAACTACTATTTATTTATTTTTTGCCTTGCTTTCGTCCGCATCACTTTTTGGTCAAACGTATTGGCAACAAGAAGTGAATTACAACATTCAAGTAAAATTAAACGACAAAAACCATACGCTTTCAGCTTTTGAAGAGTTTGAATATGTTAATAACTCGCCAAATACCTTAGATAAAATCTACGTTCACCTTTGGCCAAATGCTTATCGCAATGGAAATACCGCTTTAGGAAAACAGAAATACAAAGACGGAGAAAAACAACTTCGCTTCGGAAAAGAAGAAGACAAAGGCGGAATTGATTCGTTGGATTTTCAGGCAAATGGTCAAAAATTGAAATGGGAATATGATCCTGTAAACATTGACATTTGTGTGATTACGTTGCCAACTCCCTTAAAAAGTGGTGAGCGCATCCGAATTTCAACACCCTTTAAAGTTAAAATTCCTTCAGGTGAAATTTCTCGACTTGGACACATTGATGAATCTTACCAAATTACACAATGGTACCCAAAACCAGCAGTTTATGACAAAAATGGTTGGAATCCAATTCCTTATTTGAATCAAGGTGAATTTTATTCAGAGTATGGTTCATTTGACGTTTCTATTACTTTGCCTAAAAACTACATAGTTGGTGCAACGGGAGACCTACAAACAGCTTCTGAAGTGGAGTTTTTAAATGGAATTGCAAAATCTACCGAAGGAAAAATCGCTGATTACTTGATGACAAAACAAGGCAAAGGTGGAAAAACTGCCTTTCCAGAATCGGCTTCAGAATGGAAAACAATTCGCTATACACAATCGAAAGTGCATGATTTTGCCTGGTTTGCGGACAAACGTTATGCCGTTTTAAAAGGTGAAGTTGAATTGCCTCATTCAAAAAACAAAGTGACTTCTTGGGCGATGTTTGTTCCTCACAATACTATTTATTGGCAACATGCAATCGAATATATCAACGATGGAACTTATTATTATTCATTGTGGAATGGCGATTATCCTTACAAACAAGTAACTGCTGTTGACGGAACAATCAGTGCAGGTGGAGGGATGGAATATCCAAATGTGACGGTTATTGGAAATGCAAGTTCGAAAGAAGAATTAGAAGTTGTGATTGTTCACGAAGTTGGACACAATTGGTTTTATGGAATTTTGGGTTCAAACGAACGCGTTCACGGTTGGATGGATGAAGGAATGAATACCTTGAATGAAATGCGTTATGTGCAAACAAAATATCCAAATAATACGCGCCTTTCTGACATGGTGCTTGGTGGGAAATTCCATTTCAATGATTTAGATCACCACGACATGGGCGATGTTTCGTACAGAACGCTTGCAATACTCGGTTTAGATCAACCGATTGAAACGCATTCTGCTGAGTTTACTCCAATAAACTATGGTGTGATAATGTATCAAAAAACGGGATTGGTTTTCTTTTACCTGAAAGCATATTTGGGTGACGAATTATTCAATAAAGCAATGAGCGATTATTTTGAAGCATGGAAATTCAAGCATCCACAACCTGAAGACATGCAAAAATCGATTGAAACTTCAACAGGCAAAAAATTGGATTGGTTATTCAACGATTTAATCAAAACGACAAATCATGTTGATTATAAAATTACTTGCGTTAAAAAAGACAAATCGAAAAACACAACACGTGTTAAGGTAAAAAATGTTGGTCAAGTCACTGGTCCAATTGAAGTTAACGCATTTAAAGACACAACTTTGGTTGAAACAGTTTGGGTTGAACCAAGTAAAAAAGGTGAAGTAACTTTAAAATCTACTGATTATTCGCGGATTACAATTGACGATGCAAGAGACATTCCTGAAATCAATCGGGGTAACAATACGTGGACGAAGAAATCATTATTACATAAGATTGAACCTATTAAATTTGAATTCTTAATTGGCGACCACGAAGCGAAAAAAACAAATCTATTTTGGACACCGACTATTGGAGGGAATTTATACGATGGTTTTATGTTGGGAGCAGCAGTTCATAATATTGGTGTTCCTTTCAAACCGTTCCAATTTTTAATCGCACCACAATTTGCTTTCGGAAGAAAAAATGTTTCAGGAATTGCTGAATTGAGTTATACTTTCTTGCCAAAAACATGCATGAAGATTTCCAAATTCGGTGCTTCTGTAAAATCTTTTGGTACAGGAAATTCTTCTCGCGATTATTATGCAGCGATTTCTCCTTATTGGTTTGCTAAACTTGGAAATCGAGGTAGAGCAAAAGCAACATCGCACGATTTGTTGATTCAAACAATTTTCAGAATGGATCAAACAAGTAATGGAAATACAATGCCGCCATTTATTCTTTATCCTGAAAACAAACAATTTGGTGCTTTTGCGCAATACAATTACAACGTGAACTTACCAGATCATCAATTCAAATTGACATTGCGTGCAGATTACATGAATGGACGAGAAAAATTCGACCAACTTGGAAGACTATCTGCTTCAGTAGCATACAAATACAAATATTTGAAAAACAAAATGGTGCGTTGGGTTGAAATTCGTGCTTTTGCAGGAGCGAATATACTTTACAAAAGTCAATCAGGAAATGCTTACAATCCTTATTCACTATCATTTAGTGGAGCTAGAGGAAACCAAGATATATTTTTAGAAGAGTACAATTTTGGAAGATTTGAAACAACAGGTTTTTGGTCGCAACAACGCATGGATAATTTTGGAAATTTCCACAGCACATCGGATTTTGGAACCACTTCAACTTGGTTAGCTACTACTAATCTTTACGTTCAATTGCCGGTTAAACCAAATATTTTCGGATTATTTTCAGATTTTGGGATGTTCGACAATGGAACCTCGGTTCAAAGTGCTGTGAATGCAGGAATTGGAGTTCGATTTGGTAATAATTTAGGTGTTTATTTCCCTCTTTTAAGATCAGCTAACATGGGTAATTTGTACGATAATTACGGAAAACAAATTCGCTTCACACTAAAATTAAACATTGTAAATAAAGGTTTAAACCTTAGTAATCTTTTAAATTAATCGAATCATCTATAAACTAAAATCAAAATTATGACTGACACTAAAATTTCTTTTGGTAAAATTTTCTGGCCAAGTTTCCTCGCTGTTTTTGTAGCAGGTTTAGTTGGAATGATTTTCTTCTTCTTAATTCTTGGAGGAATCGTTGGTTCTTTCAGTGAATTTGGACCAAAACCTTTAGCAATAAAAGACAAAACTATTTTACACATGCAATTGGATGGTGAAATACTTGAAAAAGGAAAAGCCGAATTTGATCCTAGTTCATTTAATGTGAAAGAAACGATGGGTTTACCTGATATTCTTCATGGAATTAGCGAAGCAAAAAAAGACGATAAAATCAAAGGTATTTTTATTGATATCGCTGACGTCGACTGTGGAATGGCAACTGCTAAAGAAATCAGAACAGCATTGAAAGATTTCCAAAAAAGTGGAAAATTTGTTGTGGCTTACAATTCTGGGGAATACATTTCTCAAAAAGAATATTACATCAGTTCAGCGGCAAAAGAATCGTACGGTTTCCCAACTTCTGCCTTTCAAATGACAGGTTTAGGTGGAGAATTAATGTTCTTCAAAGGAATGTTGGACAAACTAGACATTGAAGTGGAAATTATACGCGGTTCAAACAACGATTTCAAAAGCGCTGTAGAACCATTTTTTAGAACAAGTATGAGTGATTCTAGCCGTTTACAAATGGAAAGATATGTTACTTCGATTTGGGACGACATGCGTAACGATATCGCTGCTGATAGAAAAATCAAAGCTGAAACATTGAACTTCATTGCTGATTCATTAAAAATTCACCGCGCGGAAGATGCCGTAAAATTCAAACTTTTGGACGGAGTTAAATACCGCGACGAAATGATGTCCTATTTGATGAAAAAAGTAGATGTTGAAAATGAAGACGATTTAGAATTACAAAGCTTTGAGAAATATGCTAAAAAATTATTTTACCAAGATCAAATTTTATTAAAAGCTAATAAACCAGCAATTGCTGTGATTTTGGCTGAAGGCGATGTTTCAACCACTGGTGATGGATTAACATCTGAAGAAATTTGTAAGTTGTTTAGAAAAGTTAGAAATGAAAAATCAATCAAAACAGTAGTTTTCAGAATCAATAGCCCAGGAGGAAGCGCTTTGGCGAGTGAAGAAATTTGGAGGGAAGTAAATTTGACAAATAAAGTAAAAAAAGTAATCGTTTCAATGGGTGATGTTGCTGCTTCAGGTGGTTATTACATTGCGAGTCCTGCTTATAAAATCTTTGCAGAACCCACAACGATTACAGGTTCAATTGGAGTTTTCGGAATGATTCCTTACACAGGAAAAATGTTTGAGAACAAGCTAGGAATTAGCTTTGACCGTGTAAGTACAAACAAACATTCCGTACTTTCTACAAATCGTAAACTGACAAAAGAAGAATTGGCTGCAACGCAAGAAGAAGTAGATCAAATTTATACTCAATTCCTTCAACGAGTTGCCGACGGACGTAAAATGACAAAAAAACAAGTGAATGTTATCGCTCGTGGTCGCGTTTGGACAGGTCGTGATGCGTTGAAAATTGGTTTAGTTGACCAATTGGGAGGTTTAACGGACGCTATTTCTTACGCAGCAAACACTGCTAAAATAAAAGACATTAAAGTGCTGTATTATCCTTTGAAAAAAGAAGATAAATTGGCTGAAATTTTCGAAATGATTGAACAAGAATCGAATGATGAAGAAACGAAATTGAAAGTAAATTCGATGCCAGCTGAGTTTGTTGAATATTACCAACATTTGAAAAAAATTGAATCAATGAAAGGAATTCAGATGAGAATGCCTTTTGAGTTGAAAATCAATTAAATAAATTATTATTTTTAAAGGCTTGTAAACGGTTTACAGGCCTTTTTTTAATTTTCACAATTATGAGATTTTACTACCTTCCACTTCTACTACTTGGTTCATTTTCATTTAGCTTTAGTCAAAATTCAGATTCAATATCTAAAAAAATCAAATTTAAAATTGACAGTGCATATAACTCATTGATTAAACAAAACAAAGTTGTAGGCTCCAGTATTGCTATTGTTGACAACGGTGAAATTGTATATGCTACTGGTTATGGTTTTTCTGATTTAGCGAATAAAACAAAAGCAAACGAAAACACAATTTATCGCATTGGTTCATGTTCGAAATCATTTACAGCTTTGGGTATTTTACAATTACAACAACAAGGAAAATTAAATATAACTGAACCAATAACCAATCATTTAACTGAACTACAATTAAGAAGCAGATACAACGATTCGAATAATTTCATCATCGAAGAAATGCTTTCACATACAAGCGGTTTTCCAAGTGATTTTTGGAACGGATTTTTTTGCGATACTCCACCTGATGAAAAATGGGTCATTAGTCAATTGAATAAAACAGAAACTGCTCAACCACGAAAGTTAAATTTTGCATACTCGAACATTGCTTATGGCGTTTTAGGTGAATTAATTGCAAGAAAAAGTAATCTAAAATACGAAGATTATTTAAGTGAATCCATCTTTAAACCACTTGAAATGCAATCGTCTTTCGTTTATGAAAATGCTGAAAATTCTAAAAATTTATCAAAAGCCTATTTGAAAGGAAAAGAATTTAATGAACCATTAATCCGTGATGCAGCTGCTGGTTTGATTCATAGTTCAGCATTGGATATGGCAAATTATTTGAAAATGTTCCTTGACAATGGAAAGTTTGATGGCAATTCTATTATTGATTCATCACTACTTCAAGAAATGTATAAAGATAGACTTGAAAAAACAGTCTTAAATTCAAATATAAAATATGGTTTAGGATTAATG
>RFNX01000326.1 GCA_009926905.1 Flavobacteriales bacterium | reverse complement strand
TATCTAATAATCGTCATTTCGTTTACAATGTGTTTTGCACCAGCGTATTTGTCGATGATGAACAACACGTAACGAATGTCAACATTGATTGTTTTTTGCAATTTAGCATCGAAAATAACATCACCAGCCATTGCTTCGATGTTTCCGTCAAATGCCAAACCAATCAATTCTCCTTTTCCGTTCAATACTGGAGAACCTGAGTTTCCACCAGTGATGTCGTTGTTTGTCAAGAAGTTTACAGGCATGTAACCATCTTTGTCAGCGTACTCACCAAAATCTTTTTTGTCATTCAATTCGATCAATCTTTTTGGCAAATCGAATTCTTCGTCATTTGGTTTGTATTTGTTGATTGTTCCTTGCAAAGTTGTGTAATTGTTGATTTTTGCATCGTTGCGTTTGTCGGCAGGCAAAGCACTCACTTTTCCATAAGTCAAACGTAATGTACTGTTTGCATCTGGATATTTCACAGGACTTAAGTTCGATTGACGCATTCCATCTACCAATAAACGATACGATTTACCGAAATCGTTTTGCAATTTAGTCAACTCTTCCGAACGTGTGTTCAAGTGAGCAATCATGTCAGCAGACAATTTGAACAATGGGTCGTTTGCCAACAAATCAGTTGAAGGCGCTTCTAAGAATGCCATCATTTTTTCTTTTGAAGTCAAAATACTCATTTCAAAAAGAGCAGTCACGTAGTTTTTCATGTCACCATTTCCTTTTTTGAAAGCAGCATCTATAGAAGGAACTAATTTGTATCCTGCTTTTTTAGCGTAAAGATTTAAACCGTCGATCATGATGTCTCTTTCAGCTGGAATGTAGATTCCTGCGAAAAATTCTTCGATACCAGCTTTCAAATCTGCACTCATTGTTGCACGAGTTGCATCGTCAGCTTTTGCATAGGCTTCTAATTGCGCTCCTAAAGTACGAGTGATTTTTGCATACTCAGAACCTCTAAACATGATTTGTAAATAGTTGTCGTGGCGAGATTTTTCGTTCGTTGCTGCGTAAAAATTGTTGATGGTAGCAACCACAGTTCCAAATTTCGCAACGTTTTCTTTTTTGTTTGCCCACTCATTGAATTTTGCTTCGTTAGCAGCTTTAGAAGCAGCCGTTCCGAATTTTGTCAATGCGTCAATCATTCCTTGACGGTTTTTCCAGTAGTTTGCAATACCAGCATATTTAGAAGCGTAGTTTAAACGAACAGCATCGTCTTTGTCCATGTATTTTTTCATGGCATCCATACTTGTTTTAGAAGCTTCCACCCAAGCTGGATAAGCATATTTTACATTTTGCTCAATTCCACCTGCAGGCAACCAACGGTTTGTTCTTCCTGGGTAACCTAAAATCATTGCGAAATCACCTTCTTTAACTCCTTTTATGTTTACTGGTAAATGATGTCTTGGCTTCAAAGGAACATTGCTTGTTGAATAGTCAGCAGGATTTCCATTTGCATCAGCATAAACGCGGAACATTGAGAAATCTCCTGTGTGACGTGGCCATTCCCAGTTGTCAGTATCTCCACCGAATTTACCGATATTGTCTGGAGGTGTACCCACTAAGCGAACATCTTTGTAATCTTGGTAAACGAAGTAATAAAACTCATTTCCTTGGAAAAATGAACGTACGCTAACTGTAAATTTACCGTTGTCGCTATTTTCTTTTTCAATCGCAGTTGTTTCTTCTTTGATTGCTTTTTCGCGCTCTGCTTCTGACATTCCGTCATTTAATTTAGCAAGAATGCGTTTTGTACAATCGTCCATGCGAACGAAGAAACGAACGTAAAGTGATTTTGGTTTGAGCTCATCTTTTTTCGTTGCAGCCCAGAAACCATTGGTCAAATAATCCTTTTCAGGAGTTGATAATTCAGCAATAGCATCGTAACCACAGTGGTGATTCGTAAGCAATAAACCTTCTTTTGAAATTAATTCAGCTGTACATCCACCGTTAAATTGAACAACGGCATCTTTTAAACTTGAATTGTTAATGCTGTAAATTTCCTCAGTAGATAACTGAAGTCCCATTTTTTGCATGTCTCTGTGATTCAAACGTTCAATGAACATTAAGAACCACATTCCTTCGTCAGCACGAACGAAGAAGCCAACAAATAAGGCGATGGCAACCAGTGTACTTTTAAAACGTGTCATATTTTTTGATTTTTAAAACGAGGTTAAATTTACCAAATTATTATGAAATCGGAAGTTTTTGTGACGAGTACAAGTAAATTCTGTAGGAATGGCTGAAATGATAATTGATTTTAATTGTTGAGTAATTTGAAGATTGTTACTTCTATAAAATCCATTGATTTACTATTCTTTAAATATTACCAAATCACGGATACAATTAGTTTTGGAGTGATTCTGAAATTCTTAATTTTTGTACCTTCGTCAAAATTTATCGCATGCGTGTTTACCTTGATAATGCCGCAACAACACCAGTCGCACCTGAAGTCGTTGAAGCAATGTTGCCCATTTTAAAAGACAATTTTGGAAATCCATCTTCCACTCATTTTTTTGGTCGTAACGCCAAGGCATTAATTGAAACGTCGCGTCGTTCAATAGCAGCACATTTGAAATGCCAAACTTCTGAAATCATCTTTACTTCAGGAGGAACGGAAGCAGACAACATGGCGATTTACACATCCATTCACGAATTAGGTGTAAAAAGAATCATTACAACAACAATTGAACATCACGCAGTTGGTCACACAGTTGAAGGCTTATTAAAAGATGGTTTGATAGAATTAACTTATGTAAAAATTGATGCAAAAGGTCACGTTGATTTGGCTGATTTAGAGCGTCTTTTGCAAGAAAATAAACCGACTTTGGTGTCTTTGATGCACGCCAATAACGAAATTGCAACTTTACTTCCTTTGAAAAAAGTGGTGAATTTATGCCATCAATACAATGCTTATTTTCATTCGGATACTGTTCAGACAATGGGACATTATTTGTTTGATTTGACTGATTTAGGAGTTGATTTTATAACCTGTGCTGCTCATAAATTTCACGGTCCAAAAGGAATTGGATTTTTATACATCAATAAAAAGAATAAAGTTGGAGCCTTCATACACGGTGGCGCCCAAGAGCGTGGACTGCGAGGAGGAACAGAAAATATTTATGGCATCGTTGGTTTAGCAAAAGCGATGGACTTGGCATACGAAGATGTGGAAGGTCACCAAAAACACGTTCAGTCATTGAAAACGTATATGATGGAGCAATTGAACGAAGCGTTTGATGACATTTATTTTCACGGCGAAACTGATCCAGAACGTTCGCTATATACGGTATTGAATGTGTGCTTTCCAAAAACAGCAAAAGCAGGAATGTTGCTATTTACTTTAGATCTAAAAGGAGTTGCAGTGAGCGGAGGAAGTGCTTGTTCGTCAGGAGCAGCAAAAGGTTCGCATGTGTTAGAAGGAATTTTGGCAGACATGAACCGACCAAATGTGCGTTTCTCATTTTCAAGATATACAACGAAGGAAGAAATTGATTTTGCGTTAAAGCAGGTGGTGAGTGTTTTTGAAAAAAATCTCGTTTAATACATGTCTTCAAAACTATTTAAAGTACTTACGATTTGTTCGTGGTATCCGAATGATACAAAGCCAACACTTGGAAATTTCGTTCAAAAACATGCCGATGCAATTTCGATTTACAATGATACCGTTGCCTTAGCCATTTTCCCTTCGACGGATGAAACTTCCATTCGTTTGGTTGAAAGTCAGCGCAGGGATTTGAAAGAGATTGTGGTGTATTACAACAAATCAACTAAAGGATTTAAGCCGATTCGATTAGTGAAGAATTACTTCGCACACCGCCGCGCTTTTAAAATGGGTTATGCAAAAGTTTTGGCGCACATTGGTAAACCCGATATCGTACATTTAAACATCGTTTATCCTTTGGGAATTTGGGCACTTTGGCTGAAATGGCGAAACAAAATTCCGTATGTCATCACTGAAAATTCAAGCGGTTTTCATGTAGAAAGCGATCATGCTTACCCTGCACCAATTTTGAGATTGTGTAAGAAGGTCATCAAAAATGCATCGGTGGTTTTGCCGGTGAGTGAGAATTTGAAACGCAACATGCAAAAATTGAGTCCAAATTCGAAGTTTGGAATCATTTCAAATGTGGTGGATGAACATTTATTTCACCAAACGATTTTACCAGAATCGGAACATAAAAAGCTAATTCACATTTCAACAGGTGTCGATTCGATTAAGAACCTGACGGGAATGATAAACGTAATGAACAGTTTGCGAACCAAGCGACCGAACGTGCATTTAGATATTGTGAGCGATGGCGATATTGAATATGCGAAAGCGCTTGCAAATCAATTGGATGTAAACGATTTCGTGACGTTTCACAGTACCAAAACGACCGCTGAAGTTGCCAATATGATTGAAAATAGTGATGCGTTGTTGATGTTTAGCAATTACGAAAATTTCCCGTGTGTCATTGCCGAAGCGATGATGTGTGGCAAGCCTGTTATTTCCTCGAATGTGAATGGAATTCCAGAACACGTGCAAGACCTCAACGGAATGTTGGTGAATCCGCGCGACGAACAAGCTATGGAAAATGCAATCATTGCCTTTGTCGATAAAACAAAAACCTTCAATTCCGACGAAATTCGCCACTACGCGATGCAACACTTCAGCTATTCCGAAGTTGGCAAACAATTCACAGAAATCTACAAAGGATTGGTGAAGAAATAGTTTTTGGCGCCATTTTCCTTCCGCCCCTGCGGATTTCGCTGTATCTCCTCCGTCAGCTGAAGGATTCTCGCTCTCATTATTTGCTCTCGCTTTGTTTAGTCGGAGTACGCCGCTGCTATCAGGGGTACGAAGATGTTAAAAAGAATCAATGATGGTCTTATCACCTAACTAATTGATAATCATTAATTAATATTTCAGGAGATAAGTTTAAACGTTTGGTAAGGTTTCGAATCATTTCAACTGTCAATTTTCTTTTACGATTTAAAACTTCTGAAACTCTGCTTTTACCACCAATTTCATTTACCAAGTCAATTTGTTTGAGTTGCATTTCTTCCATTCGAATTTTAATGGCTTCAATTGGATCCGGCGCTTCAATAGGATAATGTTTTTTTTCGTATTCATCAATCATAAGTCCAAGAATATCAGCTTCATCACTTTCAATTGTGCCAATTTTAGCATCAAAAATAATTTCCAAGCGACCTAATACTTCATTATAGTCTGCTTCTGTTTTTATTGGTTTTATGGTCATGATTTGTTTTTTTTATATCGTATTCGCGTCTATTTTGTCGTAGTCAGAATGGGTTCCAACAAAACGTATGAAAATCCATTGTTTTTCGTAATTAATTTTAGCAACAAGTCTATAAGAATTACCTTTAATATTAAATACAATTCGACTGTCTTTTAGAATACTAGCATTGGCATATATTAGTTTAATATCACTTGGAGACTTCCATTTAGTATTCATAGCGGTATCATACCATGTTTTTAGATATTGTTCCGCATCTGCATGTTTTTCCCAAAATGCTCGAAGTGTACTTTTTGAAAAAATTCTTTCCATTTACTTATTTCATATACAAATTTAGAATAAAATTCGCGATTTGGGAACTTTCATGTAAAATATTCTAAAACATCATTTCAGTTCTTTATTTACCTTTAACTTTTCTGCTTGTAAATTATCGGAAAATCATAAAAAATAACTTCTCAGTTTTTATTCCGATGCTTATTCCGATTGTTTAATGTCTTTTATAATAAGAGTTTTAGGTGATTATTTTGTTTTTAATTCCGATGGTTATTCCGATGGTTGAATTTTGTTTTGGGAGGTGTTTCCTGCATTCGATTAGCGCTATAATCAGTTACTGTGAGAATAGTTTTCAGATATTACTATACATTTCAACCTCTTTATTTCCGGGGTAAAGACCAGGGAAAATCATTGGCGAATATTTCACAGAATAATTAACGTAATACATCATCGATATACTTTCTTTTTTAGAAGTAAGTAATCCCATTTCTGTTAATTTATCAATGGTAATTTTCAATGTTTTATCAGATGTATTGGTTATTCGCATCGCGTCTATCTTGCTTATTTTTCCTTTTAAGAAAAGATCACTCAAAATAAATTCAGCCTCAGGTCTTAATTCTCCTTTGTTTTCCATCAATTTTGTGAAACTTTTAAGATGAGCAAGGATATTTTTAGTATCTATGATTTTAAACATAAATTCCGTTTGATCTATTGCAGTTTCAAGGAAGAATTTACAGAATTGTACCAATTTACTATTCGACAAATTACCTCTTCCATCATAATCGTTATACCGCGTTAAATCAGCTTGAGCAAGGAGTGATTTGTAGTCGTCGTTTTTTCTTGCTAATCCTCTTGAAATGGACCAAAGTCCCGAAGCATCTATGTTTTCAAACATAAAACATGCGTCGGAATAAAGTCTAACAACACGGCCATTTCCATCCAGAAAAGGATGAATCCAAGCTAGACGGTGATGTGATGCTGCTATGGAAATGATGCGCCTAACTTTAGATTTATTGGTCAAGTGGTTCGGATTGTAGAATTCTTCAAATCTATCCGTAAAAAGATGAAGTTTTTCTGAAAATGGAGCAATATGCCTTCCGACCATAACTTCACAGTCGCGAAATTCCCCAGGAACTACGATTTTTATTGCACCATCCTTTGATTTTACTTCTTTAAAACTTTCAGGTAAATGCTCATAAAATCTTCGATGAATGGACTTTAAATAGTAAATTGAAGTTGGATTAATACTATTTTCTCCATTTCGTATTTCCTCTGAAATGATTGATTGCAATTTGATATGAGCATACGCTTCTAATTGCAAGTCGCGCTTGGTCTTGTCAGATGAATATTCATTTTTTAATGCTTTATCAATATCAATTGGATGCGTGTCGTGACCTTCAATTAGGTTAGAATAGTAACTATTCATTGGGCGCAGAAATGATGCAATTGCTTTTCGAGTGTCCTCGTTCATCGTTCCAGATAATCTACC
>RFNX01000330.1 GCA_009926905.1 Flavobacteriales bacterium | reverse complement strand
CAATAGAGCTTAAATTTCTCTTTAAAAATAGCCTAAACCACAATTAGAAATAGTTGTGGTTTTTTTTTTATTCAAATCTCACAACGACTCTACGGTTTTTTGAACGGCCTTCTTTTGTTGAATTGTCAGCAATCGGTTGAGAAGCTCCAAAACCTTTGGGACGTAAACGATTTCTCTCTATTCCTTTTTCCACCAAATAATTGATGACACTTGCGGCACGATTGTCGGATAAAATCAAATTCGCATCTTCTTTACCAACATTATCGGTGTGACCTTCGATAAGTGCATTCAATTCTGGTCGATTTTGAAGATAAGTCACTATCGCATTCAAATCTGGAATGTCATCCTCTTTTAATTCTGCTGATGCGGTTTCAAATAATAAATTGTCTAAAACAATTGGTTCTGGAATAATTCTAATGACAGGTTCCTCAATTTTTTTGACGGTTTCAACTTTTTCAATTTTGGAATCAGCAGGAGGAGGAGCGTTCACATCAACGATTTCAATAGCGTCCAAACAAGTGTAAGCACAATTTTCAAAAAGTCGGTGGTAGTTTTTATTTTTCTGTTTGATGGGAACTAAATCTTTTTTTTTCATTCTCATAAAATTCCCAATACATAAATAGGCTTCGTCTCCTTCAGCGACATAGGTTGTTTCAAAAACTTTCCAAGTCGAAAGGGATTCCATTTCTTTCAGCGAAAAAGAAACGGACGGAACATCAATGATTGGATCTTCTGGAAAAGTTCCAGTCAAAGGAACGCTGGAAAACAAAAAATCGATGTGATTGACGCGGTAGGAACATTCATCTGGAATAGCAACAGCCAATTTAATTCGATACGTTTTTCCTTGTTTTAGTTTGGATTTCAAGCGACACGAAATGTATTCCCGATAACCCGAACCATTGATTGCAGGCTTGACTCCAACGTAACTTATTCCATCATAAGGTTGTAAATGAAGTATGTTAGGATGCACCAATGATTCTTTATGTGTACACGATGTAAACAAATCTGCTGTGGATTCTTCAACCGTATTGTTCCAATTGTAAACGTTTAGTTCAGACAAGCTTTTGGGACAACCAATCAATTTTTCAAAATCACCATTTGGCACGAGATTTTGTCCAAAAAAGGAGAGCGAAAAGCAAAGATTTAGGATTGAAAGTAGAAAATATCTCATAGGCAACAAAAGCGATAAGTAAACTTAAAAAAAGGTTTTGGTTACACGCTAAATTATACTTCAGCAATTCAAATGAATGTCTAATTAATATCAAATGAATCTTCAAACCACCTACACATTGCTTTTATTTCGTTTATATACTAAAAGAAACTATGAAAGTTCTAGTAAATTATTTTTGCATACAATTTATCGTGAGTTTGTTCTCAAATTACTGTTTTTGTCAAGTAGTTTTAGATTATAACAATACTAGTTTAAACATTTCTTCTAATGGAAAAATTGAAAATGTATTTGCAGTTGCGGCTTACCAGATTCCAAATGGAAGTTCTACTTCAACACTTTTCACAATAGGTTTAAATTTTGGTGCAAAAGACGCAAATGACACGATTTATTTTTCGTCAGGGAATTATTATTCAAGTTCAATAAATCAAATTTTTCAAGGTCCTGTTTCAGCGGATTACTCCAATTACCTTTATCAAGGTCGCTGGTTCAATAAAATTTGGAAATTATCGCGAACGGACATTGATCTTTTTAGAGCGCATTGGTTGTGCGAACAAGGACTGACAGTAAATGGTTGCGATAATTTACCAGCAATATCTCCTGGTGTTTTAAATACGATTTATTCTTGGCCTGCAAATGGCGATACAATCTTGAATGAAAGCGCACAACTTGCTCCTTATTTTGATCGAAATTCTAATGGGAAATATGAACCCCATCTTGGAGATTATCCAATAATCAAAGGAATGAGCGCTGTTTATGTGATTCAAAATGATGACGCAGGTTCCTATTTTCAAACAACTCCAACTAGAAGAATGGGAATAGAAATTCATACAATGTATTATCAATTTGGCGCATTAGATGAAATCAATGATGCCACATTTATTGATGTAACTGTTTTTAATCGAAGTAATAGGGATTATCATGATTTTATTTTAGGAAATTTAGTCGATGGTGACTTAGGTAACTATGCTGATGACTATTTTGCTTGTGATACTACCTGTAATTTAATTTGTTTTTATAATGGCGATGAATATGATGAATCAGACGGAGGAAGGATTGGTTATGGCGAATTTCCTCCAGCTTTCGGCTTCAAATCTTTCAATCATAAAATGAATTCTAGCTTTCGCTTTGTATCAACTTCAGCGTGGAATGGCGATACTACTTCAACAGGAGTTGAACCATACACTTTAAAAGAGATGCATTGGTTTAGATTAAATGGTTTAAATTCTTATGGTCAGCCTTATTTGCATCCAAATGGAAATCCAACAAAGTTTCAGTATTCCGGAAATCCCTCGAATCCAACTGAGTGGTCGGAAATTTCAGCTAATAATCCACCAGGAGATCGAAGGGGATATTTTACAACTGAACCAACTGATTTGTTAAGTGGACAGCAATTGGTTTATTCTTACGGTTTGGTTTATGAAAGATCCGGAGATCGACTTCAAAATGTGGCGGAATTAATGAATAATTGTTCCTTTTACCAAGAAGCTTACGATACAGATTTTGAAGCGTATTACGAAGCGCCTGAATATAATCTCACAGTAGAAACAATTAATTTAACGACTTTTCCAAATCCAGTTGTTGAGGGTACAATTTTAAATTTTGCCAATCCTAACAATGAAAATCTAAGAATGCAAATTGTAGATATTTCTGGAAATGTAATCCAAACAATAAACAATATTACTTCCCAATCAGTGGAATTAAATCGTTCTAATTTGAAAAATGGCATCTATTTTATTGAATTGAGAAAACAGCAAGTACTTATTGCAAAAGGAAAAGTGATTATTATTTAAATGAGATGGAAACTATTATTAAATTTAGTTTTATATTGCATTCATGAACAAAACAGAACTTAAAAACTCAATATATGCTGGATTGGCTTTCAGTGTGGGATTTGGAATTTTTCAGTTAATTGCTTACAATTTAGAACGTGCATTAATTGTTGGACCAATTTCAGGAGTCATATTTGGTGTAGTTATTTATTTTTTTACCACCTCGAAAACGGTTAAAAGTCAAACGCAAGTTGAAAATCCTGATGGAACGTCCATTTTACATTCAGGAGGTGCCAATCATTTTAAAAAAGGTGAAGGAGTTGGCGGAAAACTATATTTGATGTCAGATAAAATTCAATTTCAATCACATAGTTTTAATATCCAAAATCATGGATTGATCATTGAAATGAAAGATATTAAAGAAGTGGTTTTTTTTAATTCACTTGGAATCGTACCGAATGGATTGAAAATTATCACCAAAGATGGAAATACTGAAAAATTCGTTGTGAATGGCAGAAAAACTTGGAAGTCCGAAATTGAGAAATTGATGCTATAATTGTTTACTATGCTAGAACTCAGACCTTGTTGTGAAAATTGCGGAGTGGATTTACCACACGATAGCGTCGAAGCTATGATTTGTTCCTTTGAATGTACCTTTTGTAGCAAATGTGTTGAAGAAGTTTTAGATTTTCGTTGTCCAAATTGTGGCGGTGAAT
>RFNX01000237.1 GCA_009926905.1 Flavobacteriales bacterium | reverse complement strand
TTTTCTTGGATTCGGTTCGTTTTCAAAAACGTCTAATGCAATTCCAGCAACGGTTCCATTGTTCAACGCTTCGATTAAATCGCTTTCATTGATAACGCCACCACGAGCTGCATTCACCAAACGCACTCCTTTTTTCATTAGAGCAAACTCAGCAGCTGCAATAACAGCACTTCCATCAGTTTGTTTTGGAACGTGTAATGAAATGTAATCTACTTTGTCTAAAATGCTTTTCAAATCAGTTACGGTTGTGATGGAAACCAAAACGTCATTTCCTCCAATAGGAACTTTAATTTCAGCTGTATATTCTGCTTGATCTACTGCAATCACATTCATTCCAACACCTAAAGCGTAAGATGCCAAACTTTGACCAATGCGACCAAAACCTACGATTGCTAATGTTTTTCCACGTAACTCCACTCCTTTTGCGTAGTTTTTTTTCAAGGAAGAAAAATCACCCGTTTCCATATTTTTGAAAGAATCGTTTAGGAAACGTGACAAAGAGAACAAATGTCCCATTACCAATTCTGCTACTGATTGTGAAGACGAAGCAGGCGTATTGATAACTGTTAAACCTTTTTCGCGAGCGTACGCCACATCAATATTGTCCATTCCAACTCCACCTCTACCAATCAATTTCAAGTTTTGACATGCATCAATTACTTCTTTTCGAACCGTTGTTGCACTGCGCACCAAAACCATTTCGATGCCTTGTTCATTCACAGCATTTGCCAATTCTTCTTGCGCAACTTTTTCTGTAATCACGGTGTAACCCGCTTCTTCTAATAACTTCTTTCCTAATTCGGAAATTCCGTCGTTTGCTAGTATTTTCATTTTTTATTATTTAAGACAATAGGACTCTAAGATGTTAAGACTTTAGGACTAAAAACTGTTGACTTCGAGAACCTCAGTCAACAGTTGGCTAGGCTCTCGAAGTCAACTTTTAATTATTTCCCAAATTCCTTCATTACATCCACTAAAACTTGTACACTTTCGATTGGCAACGCATTATACATTGATGCTCTGTAACCACCAGTTGAACGGTGACCAGGTAAACCAACGATTCCAGCTCCTTTCCAAAGTGCGTCAAATTCAGCAGCGCGACTTTCGTCAGTCAAAGTGAAGGTAATGTTCATATTCGAACGATCTTCTTTTGCTACAGAACCAACAAAAGCTGGATTTGCATCAATTTCGTTATATAATAAATTTGCTTTAGCGATATTTCTTTCTTCCATTGCTTTCACGCCTCCGTTTGCGATTAGGTTGCGCAAATTCAACATGGCAACGTAAACCGAAAATACTGGCGGTGTGTTTAACATCGATTCTTTTTCAACTTGTTGTTTCAAATCCAAATAAGTTGGCATAAACGGCGAAGTTGATTTTCCTAAAACGCTGTCTTTAACAATAAATAATGTTGCTCCAGCTGGACCTAAATTTTTCTGAGCACCTGCATAAATTAAATCGAAGTCGGCCACATTGATTTCTTTCGAAAAAATATCCGAAGACATGTCGCAAACTAATGGCAAATCTGTTTTTGGAAATTCGTGGAATTGAGTTCCATAAATAGTATTGTTTGATGTGAAATGAATGTAATCCACATCAGTAGGAATAGTATAATCTTTAGGAATGTAAGAGAATTTTTTATCTTCAGAAGATGCGAAAACGTTTACATCTACACCAACTTTTTTCGCTTCTTTGATTGCTCCAGACGCCCAAGTTCCTGTGTTTATATAACCTGCTTTTTTAGTATCGCGCATCATATTTAACGCGGCAATTGAGAAACCTAAAGTCGCTCCACCTTGCAAAAACGCCACAGAATATCCTTCTGGAACATTCAATGCTTTTTTCACTAACGCAATTGCTTCGTCCATCACTGCCACGAAATCTTTGTGACGGTGCGAAACTTCTAAAATTGATAATCCATTAAAATCAAGAACAGCTGCTGCTGCTTGTTGGAATACTTCTTGCGGTAAGATGCAGGGTCCAGCTCCAAAATTGTGTTTCATACTTCTTAGTTAAAATTTAGGTGATTTAAAGTTAGACATTTTAATTCTCAAATAATTATGTAAAAAAAAAGCCGCCCAAAAGGACAGCTTTTAATCCAGCTAATATTACTTAGCGGTTTCTTTTTTCGTTGTTTTCTTTGCTGGTTTTTCTGCTTTTTCAACTTTTTCAACTTTTTCAGCAACAACTACTGGTTTATCAGATTTACGTTTACGTGTGATACCATAAGATCCAATCGTTCTTTTTCCTTTCGCGGTTTTTTTATCTCCTCTTCCCATAATTAAGTATAATTTTGTAAGGTAATTAATTAGGACAAAGTTATAATTCTTTTTGTAAACTCTGACGAAATTGATGCTCCAATGCAGGTCCTCCGTTAAGAATTTTCTTACACCATTCAATTTTTAGTGCTGTTTGCTCTTCTGAAGTCAATTTCCAACTTAAATCGCTGTTTTCCAATCGCTGACGAATGACTTGTAAAAGAATTGCCACCGATACAGAAATATTAAAACTTTCTGTGAAACCGTACATCGGAATTTTTACACAATAATCGGCTCTTTCAATGACTTCTTCTGATAATCCTTGTCTTTCCGTTCCAAACATAAATGCCAAAGGTTGATCGATCGGCAAATCGTGAATGGAATACGCGTTGGTATGTGGGGTTGTAGCAACAATTTTATAACCTTGATTCTGTAAGCTTAAAATGCAATCATCCGTTGGATTTTCACTGATGTAATTATACACATCCACCCATCTTCCTGCTCCTAAAGCGATATCGCGTTGCACAGCAAATTCATTGTTCTTTTCGATGACATGCATTTCTTGCAAACCAAAGCAATCGCACGAGCGCAAAACGGCAGAAGCATTGTGTTCTTGGTAAATATTTTCTAAAGCTACTGTAAAGTATTTTGTGCGCTCCAAAGCAATTCTATCAAACATTTCGACTTTGTTCGGCGTAATGATTTTATAAAATTCTTCCAGAACTAACTCGTTTTCACTTTTCACTTTTTCGTAAACTTTTTTGCATTAAATAATGTTGAATTTCGTTGAACAAACAATGTGATTTCTCAATGATTTCGTAACCTAAACTTTCATAAAATGGAATGGCGATTTCTCGTGCGTGCAAAATCATTTCATTGATGGTGTACATTTTACAGTATTCTTCAATGGCAAGCATCACTTGTTTTCCATAACCTTTTCGTTGCGAATTATTTTCAACTGCCATAAAACGCACTTGTCCTTCACGTGTTGGATTGATGTCCAATCTGGCAATTGCTTTCAAAACACCATTTTCATATAAACCAAAATGAATTCCAGTTGCATCGCCTTCATTGCGTTCGCTGCCACGTTCTTGTTTCCAAGGCTGACGCAAAATGCGATATCGCAAATCGTAATAATCCTCCCATTCTTTTTCGTTGAAAGGACTTCTAATTGTTATTTCCATTTGAATCCAATTGCTGTTACACGTTTCGTTTCAATGCCGTCGATTGTTTCTTTTCGCACCAAATCTTTTGCTTTTTCATCTTCAAAAACAGCTTTCAAGTCTTTAATTTTACCTGCTGGAACGTGAACTTTTAGCATTGCTTCAAGAACTTCATCAGCAGTGAATTGAACTATTTTTTCTTGAAGAATTTCAAATAATTTTTCACGATTAACTACTCGATTTTGATTAGAAGAAAAAAGCTTGTCATTCAATAATTCTGTTAAACCCAAAAACGCACATAATTTCTCAAAATGTTGCGCTGAACCAATTGCAAAAGTTAATAATTGATTGTCTTTTGATGTGAAAATTTCACCGTAAGGGGCAATATTAGGGTGTAAACTTCCGATGTGTTGCGGAATGTGATTTCCCATCAAATAATTCGATGCTTGATTTGCCAAACTACAAATTGCCGCGTTGTATAATGAAACTTCTATTGTTCTAATAGTGTTTGAAACTTGTCTTTCGTATAGCGCCAACAACAATCCTTCTTTGAGTTGATGTGACGCCAAAACGTCGATGAATGCAACTGGCATTTTTACAGGGCCGCTTTCTTTCGTGCCATTCATAGACATAAATCCTGTTTCCGCCTGAAGAATCAAATCATAGGCTACACGATCACTTTCTGAACCAAAACCGTTAATTTTTCCGATGATTAATTTTGGATTAATTTGTCTCAAGCGTTCATCTTCGAGTTTCATTTTTTCCTCGTCGCCAAATTTGAAATTGGAAATAAGTATATCCGCATCAATAACGATTTTCAATAATTTTTGATAATCTTCGGCGTCTTTCAAATCCAAAGACAAATATGTTTTTTTGTAATTAACGGATGAAAAATAAGCTGAAACGGAAGCATCTATTTGTTCTGTTGGAAGTTTCCAAGACCGCGTCACATCAGGTATTTTTTTGTTTTCAATTTTGAAGACCTCAGCGCCCAATTCAGCGAAAAAAGTGGCAACGGAAGGTCCAGCTAAAACGGTTGAAAGGTCGATGACTTTGAGATTTTTAAAAATTGAAAATTCCATTGTTACAATTAGTGATGCAAAGTTGCAAATTATCTAATTGCATTACCCATCAAATTTCTAAAACCGAAAAGAAAAAATCGATTATTGAGATTTAACCATGAATGAACGAATTTCACTAAAAAGTGAATCTGTTTAATGGTTTAATTATTCAATCACTTCTAAAGTAACGGTTGTCAATCCAGCGTTAATGAAATTTAATTGTTTTGCAGCGGCTTGGGTTAAATCTATGATTCTGGAAGATTTTTGAGGCATTCGGTCGATGATTTTCACCAAAACAACTGAATCATTTTTTAGATTTACAACACGAACAATCGAACCAAAAGGCAAGGTTTTATGTGCGGCATATAAACTATCATTGCGCAAGATTTCACCTGAGGAAGTTCTTCTTCCTTCAAGTTTGTATCCATAGTAACTTGCCGTTCCTTTTTGTAAATCTGTAGCAGCTGAGAATAAAAAAACAATCGCTAAAAGGGCTATAATTTGCTTCATTTTTGTTCAAATTGGAGTACAATTTACGTGTTTAATCCCGAAGAAAAAAATTTCGAATGCTTTTTAACGCCTTTTAAGAACGAATTAGAAGCTAAAAAATGGTAATTTTAGTTGAAAAATTTAGATGATTATTTATCAAAGCAGAAACAAATTATGAATAATTTTAAAGAAAAGTTTTTGGAATTAGCTTTAATTTATGCGGAAGCTATTTATCAAGGGTTCGAATTAAAACCATTCGATAAAAAT
>RFNX01000294.1 GCA_009926905.1 Flavobacteriales bacterium | reverse complement strand
CATTACATGCACCACTAGATTTTTAATTGAAATTGGTTCTCCGATATTTACATCGGTAATATTTGTATCGGATATGTTGCGTCCGTCCACCAAAATCACCAACCCGGAACCCAATGCCTCCATTTCGTTTCCTTCTGTGATTAATAATCCAGTGTCTTCACCCAAACCAATTCCTAAAGTTTTTGGATTGCTCACGACTGCTTGGAATAAACGTCCGATTCTTCCGCGTTGAACGAAATGCGTATCAACAACTACATGATCAATCAAACCCAATCCACTTGTAATTTTAATTTCGCCTTTCAATAATGCTTCATGACTTGTACCTTGGTATATCATACTTTTACTCGCACTTGCAGCGCCAGCAGAAGTTCCACAGTAAATGAATTCTTCCTCTTGGTATTTATGTAAAATCAAGTCGTGCATAGGCGTTCCACCAATAATGGATGTCAAACGCAACTGATCGCCACCAGTAAAGAAAATCACATCTGCATTTTTGATACGATTGTAAGATTCGTCTGAAAGAGCTTCCTCACGGTTTTCGATGTTCAACACTTCTACATTTTCTGCTCCTAAATATTGAAATGCTTTGGCGTATTCTGGTCCAACTTCATTTGGAACTTTGGAAGCAGTTGGAATGATTTCTATTTTCGAAGAAAGTCCATTTTTTGATTCGTCTATGATTCTTTTGAGAATTCCTTTTTCGAAAAAATTTAAGTTTTTCTCCACGTTGTCCGTGAAATTACTTTCGGTAAAACTGCCTTTATCAACAGCGCCACCTATAATGATTAGTTTGCCTTTTGGATTCATAGAGGCAAAAATATAAATTTTAACGTCGTTTAACTTTTGCTTAACATGGACTTTTCAACAAAGTTTTAAAAAGTAAGTTGCGAAGGATTTGAAATCCTGCGCAACTTACTCAATGGAACTTTTAAATCCTGCGCAACTTACTCTATGGAACTTTTAAATCCTGCGGAACTTACCCTGCGGAACTTTTAATTTTTCAGCCGGATTCGAACGAGTTACTTCATGAAACTTATATGAAATTCAACAAAAAATAATGAAAGCAACGAATTAAATTATTACAGATAGAAATCAGACGCTATCAATAATTGAAAAAATCAATTGGTCTGGAAAAGTGGAGAGAAGGCATTATTTCTTGAATTCTGCTTTCGAAAAGACTGAATAATTAACGTTTTTGATTCGAAATCATCTTTTTCCAACCTAATATTCTAGGTTATATTCATTTCATTGTTGATTAATCGTTCCTAAAGGTAGATGTGACCCTTTGCTTTTTATTAATTTTGTTGCCAACAAGAATAATTATGCAGGTTAAAATTACCAATAAGTCAAAGCATCCATTGCCTCAATATGAAACACTTGGTGCTTCTGGGATGGACGTTAGAGCCCATTTGGAAGAAGCTGTTTCAATTGCACCTTTGGGAAGAGCGTTGATAAAAACTGGTCTGTTTTTGGAAATGGAAATTGGATTAGAATGTCAAGTTCGACCAAGAAGTGGCTTGGCTTTGAAGCGTGGAATTACTGTCTTGAATACTCCGGGAACAGTCGACGCAGATTATCGTGGTGAAATTGGAGTGATTCTCGTGAATTATCCAATGAAACTGTAATAATCGAAGATGGTGAGCGCGTTGCGCAATTGGTTTTTTGCAAAGTAGAACAAGTTCAATTAACCGAAGTAGAACAATTAAATGAATCAACAAGAGGTGCTGGCGGTTTCGGAAGCACTGGTGTAAAATAACTTAAACTACAGAAAATGAATGTAATCGTACCTATGGCTGGACGCGGAAGCAGATTGCGCCCACATACATTGACAGTTCCAAAACCATTAGTTCCAGTTGGAGGAAAACCAATTGTTCACAGATTAGTTGATGATATTGCAGCTGTTTGTGCCGAAAAAATTGATAAAATCGCATTTGTGGTTGGAGATTTTGGTGCAGAAGTTGAAAGAGAATTATTAGAAGTGGCAGCAAGTTTAGGCGCTGTTGGTTCAATTCACTATCAACAACAACCTCTTGGTACAGGTCACGCTGTTTTATGTGCAGCAGAAATGCTTGACGGACCAGTTGTCGTTGCATTTGCTGATACATTATTCAAAGCAGATTTTAAAATCTCGAAAGAAGACGAAGGAATTTTGTGGGTTAAACAAATCGAAGATCCAAGTGCTTTTGGAGTTATCAAAATGAATGACAAAGGCGAAATCATTGACTTCGTTGAAAAACCGCAAGAATTTGTATCTGATTTGGCAATGATTGGCATCTATTATTTCAAAGACGGTGCACGTTTACACAGAGAATTACAATATTTAATTGATAACGCAGTCATTAAAAGTGGCGAATATCAATTACCAGATGCGTTGAGAAGAATGACTGAATCGGGTTATGTTTTCAAACCAGGAGAAGTAAGCGAATGGTTAGATTGTGGAAACAAAGAAGTAACCGTTCAAACCAATCAACGCGTTTTGGAGTACGACTTAGAGAAAGGAATTGAGATGATACACACTTCTGCACAATTGATTAATAGCACTTTAATTCCGCCTTGTTACGTGGGTGAAGGCGTTGTGATCGAAAATTCAGTTGTTGGTCCGCACGTTTCTTTAGGTAAAGGAACGAAAGTTAAAAATTCAGTTATTACAAACACAAACATACAATTAGATTCGCACGTTGAAAATGCCGTTATCGCAAATTCAATGATTGGTTCGAAAGTTGTTTACAAAGGCCAGGTGCAAGATTTAAGCATCGGCGACTTTAGTACTGTAAATGCGTAAAATAATAATTCTCTTATTCCTCACCTCCGTTTTTGCAGCTTGTAAAAGCAGTAAAGAACCTGTAACTATTGGACATTCGTCGAATTTTATTAAAAATTTCCACGAAGGAGTTCGATTTAAAATTAATGGACAAATAGACGAGGCGCTATCGATGTTCGACAAATGTTTGTTGGAGGATGAGAAAGACGATGCCACTCATTTTGCAATGGCGCAATTGTTCTTAATGAAAGAAGATGTAGCAAGTGCTACTATTCACACGCAAAAAGCACTTGATGCTGACCCAAATAATTCATATTATCAGTCGGAATTGGCATTTATGTATCAAGAACTTGGGCAACATCAAAATGCGGCTTTGGCATTTGAAAAATTGTCTAAAAAGAATGTACAAAATGTTGAGTTCTATTTAGGTGCAGCTGAAAATTGGGCTAAAGATGGAAAAGTAACTAAGGCAGTTGAAGCATTGAATACAATGGAAAAATACACAGGTTCAAGTCCAGAAATTGCCATTCAAAAATTCAGATTGTATTCCATTTCGAAAGACGAAAAAATGGCTTTGCAAACACTTTTAGACGCCAAAACAAAATATCCTGAAGAAGCGAAAATAATTGCCAATCTAGTGGACTTCTACATGCAAAACAAACGCTATGAAGAAGGTATGAACATGTTAAAAGAGTTGACCCGAGTTGACCCAGACAATGGTTTGGCATTAATGATGTTGGGCGAAATGCAATTGCAAATTGGTGATGAACCTAATGGATTGAAAAACTTGAAACAATCCATAAAATCAGATGGACCGAGCCTAGACCAAAAGATGAAAATCTTAATTGCGCTTCAGGAAAATTTTGCAAGCGATAAAGACTTGGAAAATTTGGTTGACTATATGACCATTCAATATCCTAAAGATGCAAAGGCTCATTCTATAAAAGGCGATTATTATTTCAAAAATAACCAAGAAGAAAAAGCACTAATTTCCTATAAAAACGCGGTGAAATGCAATCCTAATTTGTATCCCATTTGGAATCAAATACTTATTTTAGAATATCAAAATCAACAGTGGGATTCACTTTCATTTGACAGTGAGAAATGTTTAGCTTACTTTCCAATTCAGCCTATGCCTTATTTCACTTCAGGACTTTCATTGATTCAGAA
>RFNX01000300.1 GCA_009926905.1 Flavobacteriales bacterium | reverse complement strand
GTTAATGTTAGAATTATTTGTAATCAATCATTGGACAAACATTTGGTTAGTTCAAAAATAAAATTTAACACAAACTTGGCTTAATTAGAATTAAGAATCGAATTTCCCTTCGTTAAAGCGTTTGGTTAATCCTTATATTTGTAAGAAAATCACGAGTAGCATTTAAACAATATAATTATGATTGAAATTAAACATTCAATAGCTCCCTCAGAAGCTTCTGCAGTGGTCTATATTATTGGAAAACCGTCTAAAAAGAAATCAGAAATCGCTGGACTTTCTGCAGATGTAATCAAAGCATTTCAAGATAATACAGATAAAAAATTCGATTACTTTAAATCAACGGAAGGATTTACATTTTTAGTAGATGAAAATCAATCGGCAGAAGAAATTCGCGTGACAGGATCAAAAATCTTTGACTTTATCGGCGCAGATTTTGATACCGTTGGAATTGTTGGAAACGATAAAACTGCTTTATTTTTAGCGGAAGGAATAGCTTTAAGCAGTTACCAATTCAATCAACATTTCACAAAACCGAAAACGCACAAATTGAATGCAATTTTACTTTCGAATGAAGTAAATGAAAATAAAACCAATGAATTAAATAACGTTATCAAAGCAGTTTTCTGGGCAAGAAATTCTGTGAATACCCCTGTTTCACATTTGACTGCTGAGCAATTGGCAAATCAAATTGTTGAATTAGCTGCTGAAGCTGGTTTTTCGGTTCAAGTGTTGGAAAAAACACAAATCGAATCGTTGAAAATGGGAGGATTGTTAGCTGTAAATAAAGGTTCAATCGACCCGCCAACGTTTACCATTGCAGAATACAAACCTAAAAAAGCAGTCAATAAAAATCCAATCGTTTTAGTTGGAAAAGGTGTTGTTTACGATACAGGTGGACTGAGTTTAAAACCAACCCCTGGTTCAATGGATACGATGAAAAGTGACATGGCTGGAGCAGCTGCTGTGGTTGGAGCTTTGTATCTTGCGGCTTTGCAAAAATTGAACGTTCACATCATCGCTTTGGTTCCTTCAACAGACAACAGACCGGGAATGAATGCGTATACTCCTGGCGACGTCATCACGATGTTTGACGGAACAACCGTGGAAGTTTTAAATACTGATGCTGAAGGAAGAATGATTTTAGCGGATGCCTTGGCTTATTCTAAAAAATACAATCCTGAAATCGTAATCGACGCTGCAACTTTGACTGGAGCTGCTGTTCGTGCTATTGGTACAGAAGCAAGCATCATCATGGGAAATGCGAAAGATAAATATTTCGAAAGTTTGGAAGAAGCAGGAAATGACATGCACGAACGAGTAGTGCGTTTTCCTTTTTGGGACGATTATGCAAAACACATGAAATCAAAAATCGCTGATTTGAAAAACATCGGCGGACCAAATGCAGGAATGATTTCAGCAGGTAAATTCTTAGAGCATTTTGTAAAAGCACCTTACATTCACATGGATGTTGCTGGACCAACATGGTTAGATGCGAAAGAAGATTACAAAGGACAAGGTGGAACAGGTGCTGGCGTGCGTTTGTTGTATCAATTTTTTAAAACACATTACATTAAATAAATGGAAAAGGAAATAACTTCTTCAGAAAATATAACAGTTGGAATTACGATTGGTGATGTCAATGGAATTGGTCCAGAAATCATAATCAAAGCATTGAAAGACAATCGTATTTTGAATGAGATTACACCCGTAATTTACGGTTCTTCAAAAGTGATTTCGTTTTACAAAAAGTTGATGCAAGCCAATGAATTCAATTATCAAAATTGTAAGTCTGCGAGCGATATTCAACACAAGAAGATTAATTTAATCAATGTTTGGAACGAAGACGTGGACATTCAACCAGGCGTTTCTTCAGTAATTGGAGGTCAATATGCTTTGAAATCGTTAGAAGCAGCGACATCTGATTTAGCCGATGGGAAAGTGGACGTTCTAGTAACAGCCCCGTTTTCCAAAGAAGCGATGAAAAAAGCTGGCTTTGATTTTCCTGGTCACACGGAATATTTAGCGAAATACTCAAACGTCGATGAAGCATTGATGGTTTTGGTTTCAAAAAATTTGAGAGTAGCACTTGTAACGACACATATTCCGATAAGTGAAGTGAGTAAAGCATTGACAAAAGCAGCTATTTTGAGTAAAATCAAAGTTTTTGAAAATAGTTTGAAAAGAGATTTCAATTTAGTTCGACCTAAAATTGCCGTTTTTGGATTGAATCCTCACGCTGGTGAAAACGGCAAAATTGGAATGGAAGAACAGGAGCAAATCATCCCTGCAATTCAAGAAGCGAAAGGTGAAGGAATATTGGCTTTTGGTCCTTTTGCAGCTGATGGATTCTTCGGTTCAAATGCAAAAAATCAATTTGACGGCGTGCTTGCAATGTACCACGATCAAGGCTTGACGGCGTTTAAGGCTTTAGCTTTTGAAGATGGGGTTAATTTTACAGCGGGCTTACCAATTGTTAGAACTTCCCCAGATCACGGAACTGCATTTGACATTGCAGGTAAGGATTTAGCTTCTGAAGAATCGTTTAGAAGTGCTATTTATATGGCGATGGATATATACAGAAATCGAAAATTTGTAAAGCAAATCAACGAAAATCCGTTGCAAGTTAGAAAAGAAATTGAGCGAGAACGAAGAGAGTTTTAAAAATCAGTTTCTCTCATTAAAATAAAATTATTACCTTTGCCATCCGTTTTTTTATCTTTTTAAGATTAGCTCGTGAAAAATCAGTTTGAAATACCATTTGTAGGATTAAAAATTGGAATTCATGATTTTGAATTTAAAATTGATAAATCGTTTTTTGAATCAATGCCTTATTCTCTTGTAGAAGACGGAGATTTGAAAGTGTGGATGGAGTTGGAGAAGAAAGAAACCATGTTGATTGCCGATTTTGAATTATTCGGAACAGTTAAAATGGCTTGTGCACGCTGCAACGAAGAGATGGATGTTGAAATAGAAGGTGAATTGACAGTTTATTACAAATTCGGAAACGAAGAAACCGAAGATGAAAATTTATTTGTGATTCCTTTTGAAAGTTATCAGATAGATGTATCACAACCTATCTATGAGTTGATAACGATTTCAATTCCACCGAGGGCCGCACACGAAGACGATGAATGCGATGAAGAAATGGTTCGTTTGATTGAGAAATATCAACAAGGTCAAACGGAGAATAAAGAAGATAACGATAACGACGACGATATTGACCCAAGGTGGTCAGCTTTAAAGAATTTAAATTAAGTAATAGTTGAATTATGGCACATCCTAAACGCAAGATTTCCAAAACGAGACGTGACAAGCGCAGAACTCACGTTAAAGCAATTGCTGATAACGTAGCAACATGTCCAACGACTGGTCAACCGCATTTATTCCACCATGCACACTGGCATGAAGGTAAATTATATTACAAAGGTAGAGTAGTTGCTGAAAAAGCAATCGCAGAGTAATAGCATTTATCTCATTTTCGAATGAAGATAGGCTTAGATATCTCGGGAGGCGATTTCGCACCAAATGTTAATTTGGACGGTGCAATTTTAGCCTTAAACGAATTACCTAAAGATTCACGTTTAGTCTTGCTTGGAGATGAAGACGTGATTCGCAACGGATTAAAAAATCGTGGGGTTTCTCACGATTTTTTTGATATTATCCATGCTCCAGACGTAATTACATTTCACGATCATCCTACAAGAGCGCTACCTAAAAAGCCAAATAGCTCTATTGCTGTAGGATTTGATATGTTGGCGAAAGGTGATTTGAATGTGTTTGCAAGTACAGGAAATACTGGTGCAATGCTTGTTGGTTCTATTTACAAACTCAACACCGTTCCTGGTATTATTCGTCCATGTATAACATCCACTTTACCTGCAATAGATGGTTCAAAAACAATTCTTTTAGACGTTGGTTCAAATGCCGATTGTAAAGCAGACGTATTGTATCAATTTGCGGTGCTCGGTTCGCTATACTCTGAATATGTTCACGGAATTGAAAAACCTAAAATTGCATTGCTGAACATTGGCGAAGAAGATTCTAAAGGAAATCTTTTAACACAAGCAGCTTACAAATTGCTTTCTGAATCCGATGAGGTAAACTTTATTGGAAATTTAGAAGGAAGAGATTTGTTTACAGGTCTCGCAGATGTAATTGTTTGCGACGGTTTCACAGGAAATGTGGTTTTGAAAGAAGCAGAAGGTATTTATACCTTGATGCGCAAAAGAGGAATTCGCGATGAATATTTTGACCGTTTCAATTACGAGAATTATGGCGGAACACCGATTTTAGGAGTGAAAGGAAACGTAATAATTGGTCACGGAATTTCAAATGATATTGCTGTAAAAAACATGTTATTACTTGCTTCTGAAGTTGCAATTTCAGGTTTAGCAGAAAAAATAAACGATGCATTTAATTAATAATTATGGGTAAAATTACCGCAGCCATAACAGGAGTTCAAGGATTTGTCCCAGAAGATGTATTGAGCAATGATGATTTAGCCAAAATCGTTGACACTACCGACGAGTGGATTACATCGAGAACTGGAATTAAAGAAAGAAGAATCATGAAAAATGGCGCTTCTTCGGATATGGCAGTGGAAGCCGTGAAAGGTTTATTGGCAAAAAAGAACATTGATCCTTTAGAAATCGAATTAGTGATTCTTGCAACGGTCACACCTGACTATCCTTTCCCAAGTACCGCAAACGTATTATGTGATAAAGTAGGAATGAAAAACGCATGGGGCTTTGATTTAAAAGCAGCATGTTCTGGATTCATTTATGCCTTGTCAACTGGTTCTCAGTTCATTGAAACAGGAAGACACAAAAAAGTATTGGTTGTTGGTGTAGATAAAATGACATCCATTATGGATTACCAAGATAGAGCAACATGCGTTATTTTTGGTGATGGTGCCGGAGTGGTTTTACTAGAACCTAACGAAGAGGGAATGGGAATTCAAGATTTCATTCTTAGAAGCGATGGTTCAGGAAGAGAATATCTTGTTCAACCAGCAGGAGGATGCGTCAATCCACCCACAATTGAAACAGTTGAGAAAAGAATGCACTACGTGAAGCAAGAAGGGAAACAAGTTTTCAAATTTGCAGTTACAAACATGGCAGAAGTTTCAGCTGAAATAATGGAGAAAAACAACCTGACAAGCGAAGATGTTGATTGGCTCGTTCCACATCAAGCGAATTTACGAATCATCGATGCCACCGCAGATCGGATGGGATTACCTCGTGAAAAAGTGATGATTAATATTGAGAAGTACGGAAACACTACCGCTGGAACTTTGCCGTTATGTTTGTGGGATTACGAAAAACAATTGAAAAAAGGTGACAACATCATCCTTTCAGCTTTTGGAGGAGGATTTACCTGGGGTGCCGTTTATCTTAAATGGGCTTACAATTCATAAAAAATAGCGTATATTTAACCAAGAATTAATCCAAATAATATGAACTTAGAAGAAATAAAAGACCTTATTAAACTAGTTTCTAAAACAGGAATTGGCAAAGTACAAATCGAAAGCGAAGGTTTTAAAGTAACCATCAAAGGCGGTTCGACAAATTCTGGAGAACAACAAATTATCGTTCAAGCACCAACACAACCTTACGTTGCAGCGCCAGTAGCAGCTCCAGCTGTTGCAGCTCCAGTTGCCACAGCTACGCCAGTAGCTCCAGTATCAACTGAAAGTGACGAATCAAAATATGTTACGATTAAATCTCCAATGATTGGAACGTTCTACCGCACACCAGGTCCAGATAAAGATAATTTCGTAAACGTAGGTTCAAACATTCAGCCAGGTGATAAATTATGTATCATTGAAGCAATGAAAACTTTCAACGAAATTGAAGCTGAAATTTCAGGTAAAATCATTAAAGTATTGGTTGATAATGCAACTCCTGTTGACTATGACCAACCATTATTCTTGGTAGATCCAGCTTAATTCTCTCATTAAGTAAAACTTAACTCTTAGCTTATGTTTAAGAAGATACTCATTGCTAACCGTGGGGAAATTGCTCTACGCGTTATTCGTACCTGTAAAGAAATGGGAATAAAAACTGTTGCTGTTTATTCTACAGCTGATAAAGACAGTCTTCCTGTTCGCTTTGCAGATGAAGCGGTATGTATTGGTCCGCCAGTAAGTGCAAAATCTTATTTGTCAATTCCAAATATTATTGCTGCTGCTGAAATCACCAATGCTGATGCAATTCATCCAGGATATGGTTTCTTGTCTGAGAATGAAAAATTCTCAAAAGTGTGTCAAGAACAAGGGATTAAATTCATTGGTGCTCTTCCAGAACAAATCGCTGGAATGGGAGACAAAGCAACTGCAAAAGCTACAATGATTAAAGCTGGTGTTCCTTGTATTCCGGGTTCAAAAGGCTTGTTGAAAGATGTTGCGGAGGGAATAAAAATCGCAAAAGAAATCAAGTATCCAGTAATTCTTAAAGCTACTGCTGGTGGTGGTGGAAAAGGAATGCGCATTGTTTGGAAAGAAGATGAAATGCAAACAGCATGGGATTCGGCTCGCCAAGAGTCAAGTGCAGCCTTTGGAAACGATGGAATTTATATGGAAAAATACATCGAGGAACCACGCCATATTGAAATTCAAATCGCTGGAGATCAATTCGGCAACGCCTGTCATTTATCAGAACGTGATTGCTCGATTCAACGTCGTCATCAGAAA
>RFNX01000274.1 GCA_009926905.1 Flavobacteriales bacterium | reverse complement strand
GCGAAATCGATTCAAACGGACAGTCTTAAAATCCTTTTCGATCCCAGCACGCAAGTTATGTTGAATTATCATCCGTTGACGATGATCAGTTTGGCTTATAACTACGCAAACGCAGGATTGGACATTCAACCGTATTTCAAAACGAACTTATTGTTGCATATTTTGAATACCGTTTTGGTGTTTTTTGTGCTCTATCGTCTTGGAAGGAGCTCGCTTTTCATTGCAGGATTTGGCGCATTATTTTTTGGGATTCATCCGATGCACGTTGAAAGTGTCGCTTGGATTTCGGAGCGAAAAGATGTGCTTTACACCTTTTTCTTTCTTGCTTCATTGCTCACCTATTTGATTTATTCTGAGAAGCAGAAAATGCTTTGGTTGGTTGCTGCTTTCACTTTGTTTGTTGCATCCTGTTTGAGTAAAGCGATGGCCGTTCCATTACCCTTGGTTTTCTTTTTAGTCGATTATTTGAACAAGCGCAAATTCACATTCGGAAGTGTGTTGGAAAAATTGCCTTTTCTCGCGTTGTCAGTTTGGATTGGTTTGAATGCTGTTAAAATACAATCTGCTGGGGCGATTGCCGAATACGAGATATTTACGACGTTTCAACGAGTGATGTTTGCATCGTATGGATTTTTAATGTATTGGGTGAAATTCTTTGTCCCTACTAATCTTTCAGCGTTTTATCCGTATCCAACATTTGGTGAAAATCAAGAAATTCCAACGATATTTTACGCGTCGCCTTTTATTGTTTTGATGTTGTTACTTGCGCCTTTCGTTTACTTTTTGAAACGAAAAAAAGAATTGCTTCCCATCTATATTTTCGGAATGGGATTCTTTATTTTAATGATTGCATTGGTGCTTCAATTCATTTCTGTCGGTTCGGCAATTATGGCAGATCGTTATGCTTACGTACCTTATATCGGAGGAAGTTTTATTTTGCTTTTTGTGCTACAATCCTTGTGTTCAAATGATTCTAAAAAACGCATTTTGACAATAATTCTTGGAGCTTATTCTGTTTTTCTTTTGGCTCAATGTTACAATAGAGTAGGAGTTTGGACGAATTCTGAAACGCTTTGGACAAATGTCATCGAGCAATATCCTTACGACATTGAGCAAGTTGGAAATGTGGTGAAAGTGAAAACGGCTGGTGTTGAAGTGGCCTATAAAAACAGAGGGAATTATTACCGCGAAACGGGACGAATGGATTTAGCTTTTGCAGATTATGAAGTTTTGGTGAGAGCTCGCGCTAAAGATGCACTGATTTATAGTAATGCAGGAAACATGTATGCCTTACAAGGTAAATTCAAAGAGTCCATTGAAATGTACAAATTGGCTTTGGAGCGCGATTCAACGACGTATGATGTTTTCTTAAATCGTGGCATTACCTTTTCCAAAATGAAAGACCACACGCGTGCTGCAAAAGATTTTGAAAAGGCTTTCTCACTAAAAAAGAACGATGTAATGTCTTTAATTAACTTATGCGCCGAACTTTTGAACGCTAGGCAATACGAGCAAACGATTAAGCGTGCAAATTTATTGACAAAGTTAAGCCCTAAATCCTACGAAGGTTATTTTTACAGAGGAACAGCCAATGTGAATTTGAAAAATTACGCAAGCGGAATCGAAGATTTAAACAAGGCAATCAGCTACAAATCAGATTATTCGTTCGCTTGGTTCAATACAGCTGTTGCTTATAATGCTGTTGGAAACAAGAAAAAAGCGTTGGAGTATGCGCTAAAAGCGAAATCTTTGGGAATGGATGTTAAAGACGAATATATAAATAGCTTGCGCTAACGCAACACATTCACATGCCCCGTCATCAACTGCTCTATTTCCCGATTGGGTTTATAGATTAATTTCCAAATATAAGTTCCGTCTTGTACTTTTTTACCTTTGTATCTTCCGTCCCATCTGAAATTCATGTCTTCTGTGTAATAAACAGATTGTCCCCAACGGTTAAAAACTTCCAATTTTATCCAAGCCACACCAACAAAACTTCCTAAAAAGAAATTGTTATATCGGTCTTCATCAGGTATAAATGTATTTGGAATATAAATGTAGTAGGCTTCTTTGATAATAATTTGTTTGGTAATGCTATCCACACAACCTTTGTCGTCTTTAGCTACAAGCGTAATATAGTAAACTCCCGGTTCTTCAAAAACGTGATTCGGATGAATTTGTGATGAATAGCCACCGTCACTAAAATACCAATCGTAGCCAAAAGCATTCGTGGATGTATTTTGGAAAGTTATTGGCAAACCTTCTGTTAGCGTTTCGGATGAAATGGAGAAATCAGCATGAGGTTTGATGACTATAACTTGCGGAAATCCTGATTCACTAAATGTTTGACAATCATCTGAAACTTGCACTTCGTAATACGTTGCTTGCGAAGGTTGCACCCAAACACCCGTTGTGGTTGCGCCATTGTGTAGCCACAAATAATGATAATTTCCATAACCTCCTGTGGCAGTTGCAAAAATATAAGCACTTTCACCAGGACAAATGTTTACTTTTGGACTAACTGTAACCACTAATGGTGGACTTGTAACGGTATAGGTCACAGTGTCGTAAGCAACAGAACCACAATTATCACTAACTCGAATAATGTAAGTTGTTGTTCCTTCTGGTTTTGCCACTAATGTATCAGCTGTTCCTACTACTGTATTTCCAACCTTCCAAACATAAACGTATAACCCAGAACCTCCAGTAACGTTCGTATAAAGTGTTTGAGGAATAAATGGACAAATTTCTGTGATGTTATCGTTTGTTGTGACCGTTAAAGGTTGATAAATAGGCACATTTACAAAAACTGTATCGTAGCCCGTTGTTCCACTACAAACATCACTAACTGCTACAAAATAGTTTCCACTTGCACTTGGAGCTACAGGAATAGAATTAGTTGTGGCGCCAGTATTCCAAATATAGGTGTATGGTGATATCCCACCCGTTACTACTGCGTTTAAAGTTGTATTTTGACCCGGACAAGCAATGACTGGATTGTTGATATTAACTTTAACTTCTGAAACATCCTGAATGGAGAGTGAAACAAATTCTGGAGTAACATTATCGCAGGGATCTGACAACATTATCATAATATTTAAGGTTTCAAGACCTTCTGGAAGGTTATCATAAATCGCATCAAAGTTGATGGCAACTTCTGTTTGTCCAGGAAGAAAGGTAACAGAATTGGGAATAGCAGTATAATCAACTCCATTGGTTGCAGTTCCTGAAGTTTGAATTGGAATGGTTAATGTTGTTTGTAAGTTGGCACCTCTAGTTAATGTAACCGTTCCAGAGACACAACCTTCAGCCATTCTGTCGGGATGACTTGCATACAATTGTTGTGATATGCTATGTGTAACTGTAATTGGAGTTTCTGTCGAAAGGCTATTTGCTTCTAAGAAAATACCTGAATCCCATTGCCCATCACCGACATCAGCAATCGCCATAATTAAGTGATACGTTTCTCCGCATTGAACTTTTGAAACTGCTTTTAGTACCTTTGTAAATCCATCGTATTGAATGTAGTTGCCACTAGCGTTATAAGGAGCACTATTTCCATCTCCATTGAACGTGTAATATTGTGAATTTGTTATCGCATTTACATTATTAATTGAAACAATTCCTCCGTTTGGAAGTCGAGCAATATTTTGTAAACCAGAAATCCCGGGACCAGAAATGAAGAATCCAAACACATCATTATAACCTGAATTGTTTGGAGGTGCAAATTCTGGGTATTCATCTGAACCAAAAACGTATTTAAAACTTACTGTATCCGAAAATGGAATGAAATCGAATTCAAGAATGGCAGCATTAAAAGTTTGATTTCCAGCTAAATTAGTTAATTGAGCTGAGCCGCCTGCACTGTTGTCCATTCCACAACCAGCTTGATTATTTGGCCCTTGTGGTCCATTTCCATTGTTTACAACAGTTCCAGTTGTCATAACTATTCCGTTTGTAATTCCAAGATTGGTATTGGTTGCATTAAATTCTCCAATCGCCATAGGACTCCCGCTGTACATGATGTTCGAAACTGTTACACCAGGACCTAAAAGAACATTTTGAACTAAGCCATTGGGAGATTGTGAGGTGTTCGTTGTCAGCTGTCCAAAAGTTTGAGCAGATAACAGACAAATGAGTCCCAAAAGAATATTTCTGAAGTAAATCACAATTACTACAAGTTTAACGTGTAAAACAAAAAAACGTTGTATTATTCTATAAAATTAACGTTAATTCTTGAGAAAAAAAACGAAAAAAGCCACCCGAATTGGATAGCTTTTTGATAAAATCTAAAGTACAAGAATTACTTTGCCGAACTTTTAAGAAACAGTGGTTTAAAAGTGAACCAAGATAACACTGAAAAGAAAGGAATTGGTGCAAGAATAAAGAAGTAAAAATCTTTAAAAAGCTCAGCGTTTTCATTCTTGAATGTTAATTTAGTATCAACTGTGAACATCAGCAATAAAGCAAAACTAATTGCGGCACCACTCAAAAGAAACCCGTTGATGAAAGCTGCTATATTCTCTCTTCTAAATAATTTGGCAAGTGCAAAATATACGAAACAGTTAACCATACCAAATAACATATTGATTTGTAGGAGATAGCTAATCGATGCTTTCTCAGAGAAATCAGCCTCTAAAGGTGAGTATTTGAAAACATAAATGTATGCAACACTGATAATCGTTCCAAAAATACCTGCCGCTAGTCCGGCGAAAATAGTGTTTTTAAGCATAATTTAATTTTTAGTCGCGTGGATTGTTGCTGTTATTTTTATGGTATCTGCTACATCATTTCCTTTCTCTCCAACACCAAAATCCGTTCTGTCCACACTGAATTTACCAACAAATGTAGCTTTATTTCCTTTTTTGGCAAATGTAAATGGAATTGTTACCGTTTTTGTTACGCCTTTCATTTCCAATTTTCCAACAGCTTTATAGCCATTTTCAGTCTTTTCTACTTTATCAGAAACAAAAGTGATGTCAGGAAATTTACTTGCTCCAAACCATTCATTTGAAATAGCATGTTTATTCTGAATACCATTTCCTGTGCTAATTGATTCAACTTGAATTTTTAAATTGAATTTTGAATTTGCGAGATCAGCAGCGTCAAAAACTATCGAGCCACTCATCTCTTTAAATAAACCACTCACATCCTTGTTTGCAAAAGAAATCGAATAATCATTTGAGATTTTCCACTTTTGAGCATTCACCATTCCTACATTCAACAACATAATGAATAGCCCGATAATTTTAATTGTTTTCATTTTCTAAGTTTTTGAACAAAAATTAGTTTTTAGCAACTTCTAAATCTGCATTTAAGTAAATTTCGTCAGCTAAAGCCGAAGTTGGCATAGAAGCACCAATTCCAAAATCAGATCTTTTGATTACACCTGTAACTTTCAAACCTGCGATGTCGCCACCTTCACGATTTTTAGAAGAACCAACGTGCGTTCCAACCAAAGTAACCGTTTTAGTTACACCGTGTAACGTAAAATCACCAACGATTGCATATTTATTTCCTTTTCCTTTTTTAACTGAAGTACTTTTGAAAGTTAAAGTTGGGAATTTCTCCACATCAAAGAAATCTGCAGATCGTAAGTGATTGTCACGCATTTCTAAGTACGTATTGATTGATTTTGCTTCAGCGGACAATTCAATTGTTGAACCAGTAAAGTCAGCATTTGGAGTGGTAATTTTTACAGAGAATTTATCGAATTGACCGTTCGTTTCGGAAATCCCCATGTGTTTTACTGTGAATCCCAATCTTGAATGAGCTCCGTCTAAAGACCAAGAACCGCCTTCCAACACAACAAACGAAAACAAAGCAAATGCTGCTGATAATGTTACAATTAATTTTTTCATAGTTTTAATTTTTATTTTTAAGATTAAACAAATTTGATGCTGCAAAGTTGAGTTGAATCCAAAATATAATCACTTGACGTAGGTTAAGAAGTTTAGAAAATTGATAATTTGATACTGAAATTTGTGTTTTATCCTTTCATTTCAGTTGTAAAATCTAACAAATGTTAAAACTATTTTTCAAAATGTAATGAAAGTGAAACTACAACGTTTAAAAGGAAGACGAGATTCTTAATTTGAATTTTGTTATCATAATTAGTAGTTTAGG
>RFNX01000351.1 GCA_009926905.1 Flavobacteriales bacterium | reverse complement strand
CGCCACCCCAGATATTGAAGTAATGACGAATTGATTCAGCAACACCGTAACCTGTAATCATATCTGCGATTACATATTTTCTATCGGGATTAGGAGAGAAGCCTTCGTCTTCAATAACTTTCAAAACACCTTGACGTAATTGTCCGATTCTATTAATTTTTTGAGATTCTTTTGGTTGAAAATGTCCGTTGAATACACCTTCTTGCGGATGCCAAACCCCACAATCTTCTGTAAAAGGAATTACTTCGTGGATTTCATCAACGTTCAAATCGCCACCAGTTCCGTAATAGCTTTTCAGTAAAGGAGAAACTGCAGCATACCAACGACGCAAAACACCTTCTTTTCTTGGGTCTTTTGGATCGAAGTTAATTCCAGATTTTGCACCGCCAATTGGAGGTCCAGCCACTGTAAATTTCACTTCCATTGTTTTTGCAAGCGATTCCACTTCTCTTTTATCCAAACCTTTGCGCATTCTCGTTCCACCACCGGCAGCTCCGCCACGTAATGAATTGATAACTACCCAACCTTCAGCATCTGTTTCAGAATCTTTCCATTCAAATACTATTTCAGGGCGTTTATTTTCAAATTTTTCGAGAAGTGCTTTCATTTTGCTTTTTACTTTGATTGGTCGCAAAATTAAAAAATAGAATCGATTAGGTGGTGGAAAATGGAAATATTAAAATGGGATGATTTTCTTTATTTCATCGCTCGATGAAAAGTTCCTGAACTTACTTCAATACTTGCTCCTGTAACACTTTTTACAGTTGTTGTTTCATTTCGAAGGTAGCGCGCTCCTAAAAATGCAAAAATGATTGCTTCTTTGAAATCGATAATTTCTTCGGAAGGGACAATGACTTCTCCTTTGAAAAAGAATCGAATTCGTTCAATTAGAAAATTGTTTTTTGCACCGCCACCAGTAATGTAAACCGAAGAAATATTATTAGATTGAAGAACGTTGATTATTTCAATAGCAGTGTGTTCGATTACTGTTCGAAGCTTGTTTTCAAGCGATTCAATTTTATTAATGATTGGATAAAATTCACTTTCGAGCCATTCTGTTCCTAACGATTTCGGAGCTGATTTATGAAAATGTTCCAATTTATGGAGTTGTTCTAAAATTGCAAAATCAATTTCTCCTTTTCGAGCAATTTCTCCGTTTTTATCGTAAGTCAGACCAATAGATTTCACGACTTCATTCATTGGTAAATTTCCTGAACAAATATCAAAAGCTATGATTTCTTTATTTTTCTTAAGCTGATATTAGTGAATCCACCGATGTTTAGAAAAGCATTTGCTTCAGCCCTAAATAAATTAAAATCGCCAATTGGAACGAGTGGCGCTCCTTGTCCACCTGCGATAACATCTAAGGTTCTGAAATCATTAATGACATCAATTCCAGTTTTGAAAGCCAAAGTTGATCCGCAACCAATTTGGTAAGTGAATCCATTTTGTGGTTGGTGGAAAATCGTTTGTCCGTGAGAAGCGATTGCATTGATTATGCTTTTATCTATTTTGAACTTCTCAATAAAATCATTCACTCTATCGGCATAAAAACTTCCGATTTCTTTATCCAGCATTAACATTTCAGGAACTGAAAGTGCCAAATAATTGTTGAGTTGATTCAGAATGGATGTCGAGTAAGGAACCGTTTCGTAATTTTTAAGTACAAAATCAATCTGTTTGCTTTCATAATTGAAACTAACATGCGCTATGTCTAATCCGTCTAAAGAAGTTCCAGACATTAATCCAATAATTTCGATTTTATTCTTGTTTAATTGCTGATTCAAAAGAGAAATTCGTTTATTTTTGTCAAAATTAATTTAATTCGTCAAACTATGAATTTTGAATTGTCTGAAGAGCAATTAGCAGTTAAAGAAGCTGCTAGAGATTTTGCACAAAACGTATTGAAACCAGGAGTTATTGAAAGAGATAACTTACAAAATTTCCAGCTGAACAAATCAAACAATTGGCAGAGCTAGGATTTATGGGAATGATGGTGGATCCAAAATACGGAGGAAGTGGAATGGATACATTGTCTTATGTTTAGCGATGGAAGAAATTTCAAAAGTAGATGCTTCAACATCAGTTGTATGTCAGTAAACAACTCATTGGTTTGTTGGGGATTAGAGAAATTTGGTACAGAAGAACAAAAACAAAAATATTTAGTTCCACTAGCGAAAGGTGAAAAAATTGGAGCATTTTGTTTGTCAGAGCCAGAAGCAGGTTCGGATGCAACTTCTCAACGCACAACTGCTATGGATATGGGAGATCATTACATTTTGAATGGAACGAAAAATTGGATTACAAATGGTTCTTCGGCATCTATTTACTTGGTGATTGCACAAACAAATGTGGAAGCTGGTCACAAAGGAATCAATGCATTAATCATTGAAAGAGGAATGGACGGTTTCATCGTTGGAGCGAAAGAAGATAAATTAGGAATTCGTGGAAGTGATACACATACTTTGTTGTTCAACGACGTAAAAGTTCCAAAAGAAAACAGAATTGGTGAAGATGGATTTGGTTTCAAATTCGCAATGAAAGTTTTAAGTGGAGGACGTATTGGTATTGCTGCTCAAGCATTAGGAATTGCAGGTGGTGCTTATGAATTGGCTTTGGATTATTCGAAACAACGTAAAGCTTTTGGTAAAGAAATCTACAAACACCAAGCGATTGCTTTCAAATTGGCAGATATGGCTACTGAAATCGAAGCAGCTAAAATGTTGGTTTATAAATCAGCTTGGGATAAAGACAACGGTAGAAATTATGACCAATCTTCTGCAATGGCGAAATTGTACGCTTCAAAAGTGGCAATGGAACAAACTGTGGAAGCTGTTCAGATACATGGAGGATATGGTTTCGTTAAAGAATACCACGTTGAGCGTTTGATGCGTGATGCGAAAATCACACAGATTTACGAAGGAACTTCTGAAGTTCAAAAAATCGTTATTTCAAGAGGTATTTTGAGTTAAAAAATCAAGAATTATAATTGGAGTCCCGGAGCGAAAGTTTCGGGATTTTTTTTGATTTATTTATTCTGGTTATAAATTAATTTTAGTCTAAATTATCTTTGTGTTAAATTCATTCCATATCCAAGTTATCTTTTTTTTCGGCAATAATTAAGTTGTAGTTTTGCATCCTTAAATTTTATTTAATTTATTAATAACGACTTAAATTTTATTGATGATTTAATTAAATAAACAGCTGTTTACTCTCCAATTATAGCTGTAATTTATAAATATGAACACAAAACTCAACTTAAAAAAATGACAATCTCTCCGAATACCAAAAACTTACTTAGTGATTTCATTAGTAAGGTGTCTTTAAATGAACAAAAATTAAAAAAAAATATAAATCGTATGAAAAAGTCTTTACTTTTTGTTTTACTGTTGTTTAGCTTAAGCGCTAATGCTCAAACTACTATATTCTCTGAAAACATTGGTTCAGGTTCTGGGACACAAGCTATAACTGCAACAACTTTTCAAAACACTGGATTTACTTTTACAGGAAGTGGTGACACCAGAACCTCAACTGTATCGGATTACAGTGGTGCTTCAGGTGGAAAAAATGTATTTTTAACTAATACAAATGGTACTAATTTTCAAATAGCAGGGATAAGTACAGTAGGTTACACAAACCTTGTGCTTTCATTTGGAGCTTATAAATCTACGACTGCAAGTAATATGTCCGAATTTTCTTTACAGTATAGTACAGATGGCTCTACGTATACCACTATTTCTATTCCAGCACAGGCAACTGGTACTGGTACTGCAATTTGGCGAATGATTTCTTCTCTAAGTCTTCCAGTTGGAGCAAATGAGGCCTCAAATTTAAGATTGAGATGGACAAATACTTCCACAGGTCCACAATTTAGGATAGATGATATCACTTTAACAGGAACTGGACCTAAATATTGGGATACAAACGGATCAACTGCTGGTGTTGGTGGTTCAGCGACTTGGGGTACAACTTTTAGTACTAACAGTGGTGGTACTTCTGCTTCTACAACTGCCTCATCTACTGACCCAACTATTTTTAATGCAACTTCAGGAACTGTTACACTAGCAGCAAGTCAAACAGTTGCTTCGGTAACTTTAGGTGTGAGTGGTTATACTTTCGCAACATCAGGAACTGGTACGCGTACCCTTACGGCACCATTCAGTTTAAGTACATTCAATGTTTCGTTTGCACCAATTTCAGGCTCCGATTTAACACTACCAAGTGTAATTAGTGGGAGCGGTACTATTACTCATAGTGGAACGGGTGTCCTTGAGTTGACAGCACAAAATACTTATACAGGTTTAACCACTGTTTCAAGTGGAACTATGCGTTTGAACCGAACTGGAGGAACAACTATCCCAACAGGGAATAGTATTGTAGTAAATAATGGTGCTACAATGAGAATTAGCACTGCTCAACAACTTGCAAATGTTACAGTAGATTTAGGTGGAACGTTAATAGTGGATGCTGCTTTAACTATTACTGGAACTGCTACAATAAATGGAACATTTCAAATAAACTCTGGAGGTTTTGCGAGTGGAGGTACATGGACTTATGGTTCAAGCTCTACATTGGTTTATAATCATACAGGCAGTACTTATGGACCTATAGATTCAGGTCATTCATATTGGCCTGCATCGAATAGTCCAAGAAATGTTACGGTTCAAGGTTCAACAGGTCATATCAACTTAGGAGTAAACAGAACAGTTACAGGAATTTTTCAAACTGCTGCTGGTGTTACTTTAAGTAGTGGAGCAGTGCTAACACTTAATGGAACTTGCCAGATTAACAGTGGCGGTTTTTTTAATCAATCACCAACATACGGTTCATCTTCAACTTTGATTTACAATACAACATACGGCACTTCAAATGAATGGACAGGTGGTGCTTCAACTTCGGTAGCTGCTGGTTCTGGTATTCCTGCTAACGTTACTGTTCAAAGTGGTACCTTAACTTTGGGTGGTGCTAGAGGTGTTCCTGGAAATATAACAGTAAATGCAAGTACTACATTAGCTCTGAATGCTACTTCAGGTGATTTATACCTCGGCGGAAATTTTGCTATGAATGGTACTTTAACAAACAATAATAGAGCAGTATTTTTTGTTTTGGGAAATGCACAAAGTATTTCCAGTTCAAATGCAAATGTAACTTTTGATTGGTTACTTGTTGATAAAACAGGCGGTACTACTATAACATTAGGAAAACCTGTTATAGTTAATAATACACTCACATTAACTGCAGGATTTTTTGATTTAGCTACAAATGACATGACGGTTGGTGCAACCTCAGGAGGTAGTTCTACCAGCTATGTAAGAACAAGCAGTACTGGGCAATTAAGAAGGATAGTTACATCATCAGCTGTTTCTTTCCCTGTTGGTAATTCAGTTTATAACCCAATCACGTTAACCAATTCTGGAACAAGTGATACTTATGGAATTAGAGTTGTAGATGGTAATCCTGCAAATGCAGCAGATGCCACAAAAACTGTTTTAAGAAGTTGGTATATCACGGAAGCTGTTGCTGGTAATAGTAATTTAACTCCTGTAGTGGCTCAATATAATACAAGTGATATTGGTGGAAGTTATGCAGGAAGCCCAACTTATATGGGCTTTTATAATGCATCTTCTTGGACACAGGTAGCTACAACTTTGGCAGGTTCTAATCCATTCACAGCAACTTCAACAGGAACTAATCAATTTCCAGCTACCATTCCTGCAGGTTCTTATATCGCAATTGGTAAAGATGGAGGACTTACGTTGCCCCCTCCAACAATTACTGCAAGTGGAGGTGTAGTTGCTTCTTCTCCAGGATCTGGAACTTCAGGATATGTTGGTAATACAGTAACAATTAATGGAACTAATTTAAATTCAGTAACTGTTGTTAAAGTTGGTGGCAGTGGAGGAACTACTGTAAGTATTTTATCTCAAACCGCTACTACTCTAACTTTTGCAGCAATTAATTTAAGCGGTCAAATTTATGTTCAAAACTCTGGTGGAAATGCAACAAGTACAGAAACTTATAACAATCTTGGCTACATTACTACTTCAACAGGAGCTTGGAGTACAGCAGGAACTTGGTTGGGAGGTGCAGTACCTCAAAGTGCTACTACAACCGATGTAACTATTGCTCATAATGTTACCAGCACAACAGGTGCAACAGATGTAGGTAAACTTACCATAAACGGTAGCACAACTTTAACTATTTCTGCTGCAACAACGGTTAATATCAATACTGCTTCTACAAACAGTGGAACAATAACCAACAATGGTACATTATCAACTGCTGCCACTTATACCAACAGTGGTACATTGACTATAAATGGCTCTTTCCAATTAAACAATGGAGGTTGGGCAACAGGAAGCAACTTTGCGTATGGTGGTTCAGGAACATTAAACTTTAATACAACTGGTGCTTATACCGTTAATAATGGCGATGTATTTTGGCCTACATCCAGCGGACCAGTTAATGTTTCAGTATTACAAGGTGGATTAACTTTAAATTCTGCAAACCGAACAGTTACTGGAACCTTTGCTACGGCAGCGGGAGTAACACAAACGAGTAGTACTCTTACTTTAAGTGGTACGAATCAATTAAACAGTGGTGGATTCTTTAACTCTGCACCAACTTATAGCGGTAGTGCTACATTAATATATAATACAACAGGAACTTATGCTATCAGTAATGAATGGACAGGTAATGCAACTACAGTAGGATCTGGAATTCCATTTAATGTTACCATACAAAATGGAACAACATTAACTTTCCCTACAACAAATAGAGGTGTTGGAGGCAACTTCAATGTTGCTTCCGGAGGGGCGACCTTAAATGCAACTAGTGGTGATTTATATGTCGGTGGCAACTTTACTAATAATGGAACATTTATGCATAACACACGTGCGGTTTTCTTAAACGGAACCACTCAAACACTCAGCGGGTCGAACTTAAATGGAAGTGGAACAACAAATTGTTTTCCTTTTTTAATTTTACAAAATGGAACGAATGTAACTTTAGCAGCTTCTGCGGCAGTAACAAATACATTAACACTCACTTTTGGAAAAATTACCCTTTCAACTTTTGATTTGAATTTGGGTACTTCTGCAATTTCTGGTTCTTCATCATCAAATTATATAGTAACAAACAGCACTGGGCAATTAAAAAGAACAGTAACATCCTCTGCAGTTTTATTTCCAGTTGGTAATTCTGCTTATAATCCAATAACTTTTACAAATGCTGGAACCTCCGATATTTATGGTATAAGGGTTGTGGACGGAGCACCTGCAAATGCTGCTAATTCGTTGTTCACAGTACAAAGAAGTTGGTATATTACTGAAGCTGTTGCTGGTGGTAGTGATTTAACACCTGTTGTTGCACAATATAGTTCTGGAGAGGTGGGTGCAAATTACAACACTGGTGTTACTCCGTATATGGGATTATACAATGGTACTTCTTGGACACAAGTTGCAACTACTTTAGGTGGTTCAATTACAGCTACTTCAACAAGTACAAATCAATTTCCTGCAACTATTCCAGCTGGTTCTTACATTGCAATAGGAAAAGACGCAGGGTTAACTTCTACACCACCAACAATTTCTTCTTTTACATCAACTTCAGGATATAGTGGTTCAAGTATTGTAATAACGGGGACAAATTTTACAGGAGCAACAGCAGTTTCTTTTGGTGGAACAGCAGCAGCTTCTTTCACAGTTAACAGTGCCACCCAAATTACAGCTGTAGTTGGTTCAGGAGGTACAAGTGGTAGTGTTTCTGTAACTACACCTTCAGGTTCAGTCTCTTTAGCAGGATTTACCTACTTAGGTTTTATAACAACATCAGGAGCTACAAACTGGAATACAGGTTCATCTTGGTTAGGTGGCGCTGTTCCTACAGCGAATAGTTCAGTTACAATAGCGCACAATGTTAGCATTGCCGCAGCTTTTACAAACTCACCAATTGCTTCTATTACAGTAAATACTGGTATTACTGCAACAGCTAGTGCAACGGTTGCAATTGGTACAGTAACAAATGCAATTACAAATGTTGGAACTGGAGCATTTACTTTTACCGGCGCTGGAGGTTCTATCATTGCAGGAAGTTTTGTAAACGGAGGAACATTGAGTTGGGGTGCAGCAGCAACATTAAACATCAGTGCTGGTGGCACATTAACTAACAACGGCACCTTCACAAGAGGCACAGGAACTGTTAACTTTGTTGGTTCAGCAGGTACAATCAACGGTTCTAATGCTATTACCTTTAATAATTTAACAATCAATTCTGGGGAGCTTACATTAACCACTGTACCAACAATTGATGGTACAGTGCAGTTAAATGGAGGTTTTGTTTCTGCATCACCTATTTATACTGTCAATTCTACGCTTTATTATAATCTAAGCTATAACCGTTTTAATGAATGGAGTGCAACAGGTGTCGGTACTATTGGAACAACAGCAGGTTATCCAAATAATGTAACAATCAATACTGGAACATTTGATATAGTAAACGGATCAAATACAGCACGCGCATTGAACGGAACATTAACTGTGAATACTGGAGCAACCTTTAACGTAAATGCTTTAAATGCGGCTTTAACAATTGGTGGTGGTTTGACTACAGTAGGAACTGGAGCATTCAACATGGGAAGTACTAATTCTTCGGTAACTGTTACTGGTTCAGTTTCTAATGCTGGAAGCCTTACCCTATCTTCTACATCAGGAAGTGATCTATACGTTGCTGGAAACTTTACAAACAATGGAACATTCACCCATAATACACGTGCGGTATTCTTAAACGGAACCGCTCAAACGATTTCTGGAAGTGCCTTAAACACAAGTGGTACCACAAATTGCTTTGATTATTTATTTATTCAAAACAATAGCCAAGTAACATTAGGAGCAGCGGTAGCAATTAGAAGTAATTTAACTTTTACATCTGGTGATATTATTCTTAGCACTTTCAATTTAACTTTGGCTAGTGGAGCAACCATAACTGGAGCATCAAGTTCTAATTATATAATTACTAATAATACTGGTATGCTTGTTCGCACATTAACTACGAGCACAGCGGTTACCTTCCCAATTGGAAACAGTGCATATAATCCAATAACAATTAGCCAATCAGGAGCAAGTGATGTGTATTCGTTTAGAATGATAGATGGAAGCATTTCTGGTTTAAGCCCAAATGATGTAACTAGAACAATCAATCGCAGATGGTCAGCAAGTAGAACGGGCAGTTCCAATGTGAACATTACAGTAAGTTCCATTTCTTATAATACTGGGGAAGAGAATAACGCCACCAATTTTAATGGCGGAACACAACCTTATTATGGTTTATATAATGGCACATCTTGGGAACAAGCAACTGCCACACAAGCCTCACAAACATTTACATCTGCCAATTCAGTAGCATCCTCAACCTCTACCTCTTTTTCAATAGCAATGGGTAAAGATCTTGCTTTCTTACTCTTGACTCCAACAATAACAACAACAGTTGCTTTTAATATTGCAACTACATCTGCAACAAGTGGAGGAACTTCTATTTCAGCTGGCGGTGGGACAATAACTTCCAAAGGTGTCGCTTATGCAACAACGGCAAATCCAACAACTCCAGCCACTTCTGATGGTTCAGGAACTGCTACTTTTAGCTCCTCGTTGAGTGGTTTAACACCGAATACAATATATAATTATCGAGCTTTTGCAACGAATTCTTTTGGTGTAACTGGATATGGCTCAAACTTAAGTTTCACAAGCTTACACAATGCACCGACAGTTGGTTCAGGTTCAGGAGCAACATTAACTGCAATTAATGCCAATTGGACTGCTCCAACCGGTGGAGGTTCAGCAACCTATACATTTGAAGTTGCTATTTCCACAGCTTCTGATTTCAGTTCTACTTTATCTACGCAAACTGGAATTAGTTCAGGAACATTGACTTATCAATTTACTGGATTAACCTCTGGAACTACCTATTATTTTAGAGTAAGAGCAAATAACGCAGGTGGAAGTTCAGCTTGGTCGGCGATAAGTTCAGGTTATGCCACACTTTCAGATGCAATGCTACTTACAGCTTTAGGAACTGCTGCAACTGAAAATTTTAATACACTTGCAAGTTCAGGTACTTCGTCAACGACACCAACAGGTTGGTATTTTGATGAAACTGATTCAAATGCAAATGGTGTGTATACTGCTGGTACAGGTTCAGATAATGGTGGAGATACATACAGTTTCGGTTCGGGATCTGATAGAGCATTTGGTACGTTGTTTTCTACATCTTTAACTTCTACAATTGGTGCAAAATTTAAAAATAACACAGGTTCAACGATTAATAACCTATTTATTTCCTATTCAGGTGAAACATGGAGGGTAGGAACATCTTCACGACCTGATAGATTAGATTTTCAATATAGTTTAAATGCAACGTCACTAACAACAGGTACATGGACTGATTTTGATAATTTAGACTACTCAAATTCTGGACAAGGGCAAGCAAGTGGGAGTTTGCTGCAAAGTAAAAGTATTTCCGATGTTATAACAGGATTATCTATTGCTAACGGCACTTCATTTTGGATCCGATGGAATGACTTCAATGCAGCACAGTCAGATGACGGAATGGGAGTAGATGATTTTTCAATCAAACCATGTGGTACAGTTTCAGCACCAACTGCTTCTGCACAAGGATTTTGTTCTACTGCTTCAGCAACCGTGGCGAGTTTAGTAGCAACAGGAACTTCAATTCAATGGTATTCTGCTTCAACTGGGGGAACAGCATTAGCAACAAATACACCACTAGCAACAGGAACTTATTATGTCACTCAAACCATTAGTGGATGTGAAAATGCAACTCGAACTAGTGTTTCTGTAACAGTAACCACTGCTCCAAACGCTGGAACATTGAGTGGAACACAAGCAATTTGTTCAACAGGCTCCACAACTTTTACAACCAATGGCAACACAGGAGGAGCGTGGACGTCAGGTTCAACAAGCGTTGCAACTGTAAATAGTTCAACAGGAGTTATAACGCCAGTTGCCGCAGGAACATCAACAATTACTTACACCGTTACTGGAACAGGAGGCTGTTCAAACGCAACAGCAACAAGAGATGTGACTGTAACCACTGCTCCAAACGCTGGAACATTGAGTGGAACACAAGCAATTTGTTCAACAGGTTCAACTACTTTTACAACCAATGGTAACTCAGGAGGAGCTTGGACATCAGGTTCAACAGGCGTTGCAACTGTAAATAGTTCAACAGGAGTTATAACGCCAGTTGCCGCAGGAACTTCAACAATTACTTACACCGTAACTGGAACTGGAGGTTGTTCAAACGCAACAGCAACTAGAGATGTAACTGTTACGACTGCTCCAAACGCTGGAACTTTAAGCGGAACA
>RFNX01000406.1 GCA_009926905.1 Flavobacteriales bacterium | reverse complement strand
GTATTCACGTGCGGAATGTCCAGCTAAATAGCCACGAATCACCATTTCAACGCGAATAGGCTCACACGCAAGACCAACAGCTACACTTGGATCTGGAGTTGCAATCAACCAATTTGGAACGATGTCTTTTGTTGCTTCAAGGAACATTGTCGCCACTTGATTCAACACTTGACCTTTATAAGGAATTCCTTTTGGTAATATATGGTCGAAAGCTGAAATTCTATCGGAAGCCACCATCACCAATACCTCATTTTCAAGCGTGTAAACATCACGTACTTTCCCGTGGTACACTGCTTTTTGTCCTTTAAAATTAAATTCCGAAGAAGTTATTGCATTCATTTTTCGTCGCGTTTATCTTTGTAAAATTTCCTTTTTTCTTCAGCAACTGCTGCTTCTTTTTTCTTTTCTTCTGCCTCCACTTCGTCAAAAGCTTGTACGATTTTCTTCACCAAACTATGGCGAATGACATCACTTTGTCCAAGGCGAACGATTCCAATTTCGTCAATGTCCTTCAAAACATCCAATACGTAAGCCAAACCTGATTTTTGTTTGTGTGGTAAATCGACTTGCGACATATCACCTGTAATCACAAATTTTGCGGTCATTCCCATACGTGTCAGGAACATTTTCATTTGCATTGGAGTGGTGTTTTGCGCCTCATCCAAAATAACAAAAGCTTTGTCCAAGGTTCGACCGCGCATGAAGGCAAGTGGTGCAATTTCAATCACGCCAAATTCTAACATATCAGCCAATTTCTCTGCAGGAATCATATCGCGCAAAGCATCGTACAAAGGCATTAAATAAGGGTCCAATTTTTCTTTCAAATCTCCTGGAAGAAAACCTAAATTCTCTCCTGCTTCCACCGCTGGACGTGTCAAAACGATTCGTTTTACTTCTTTTGCTTTTAATGCTCGTACAGCAAGCGCAACAGCTGTATACGTTTTACCCGTACCAGCTGGTCCAACCGCAAAAACCATATCGTGTTTATCAACAGCTTGCACCAATTTCTTTTGGTTGACAGTTCGTGCTTTAATTTTCGCACCACCGTTTCCGTGTACCAATGTTTCCGAGCCATCGTCATTGGAAAGCATTTTGGAGCCGTCCACCAACATCAAATTATCGATATTGTTTTCTGTTAGATGATTGAATTTATGGTAATGCTGCACCATCAAATCAAACTTACGTTCAAATTCATCCATAACTTCATCGTCGCCAATAAGTGTAATCACATTTCCTCGTGCTGTGATTTTGAGTTTTGGAAAAAACGTTTTGATGTGTCTAAAATTCGCATCGTTTACTCCAAATAATTCTGCTGGATTCACACCAGTAATTTCTATATTTCTTGTTCCTGCGTTCAACTATTTTCTTGGTATTTGGTTTCGGGTTAATTGAATTACATTACTTTTGGTAAAATTATAAATTAATTAGAATACTGAATTCTGATTTCGAATGCAAATCGTCACTTTAACAACAGATTCTGGCTTACAAGATTTTTATGTCGCGGCAATGAAAGGCGCGGTGCTTAAAAACATTCCAGCAGCAACTATTATAGATGTTTCTCACTCTGTCAAACCTTTTGATGTTGCTGAGGCTGCTTTTCAATTGCATTGTTGCTTTCGAGACTTTCCCGATGGCACGATTCATATTGTTGGCGTTGACAGTGAACCAAATTTCAACACTAAAGTTCCAAGTTTGCCGACAATCATGTTTTACAAGAATCAGTATTTCATTTCCAATGACAATGGATTTTTTGGTGCATTTTTAGACGACGATGTTCCCGAAGCGCTCTATCGCTTTAGCGCTGTAGCTTCGTTTCCAGAAATGTTGAGTTTTACAGCAAAAAATTGTTTCATCCAACTTGCGGCAAAAATTATTGCAAAAACGGCCATTGAAAGTTTTGCTGAACCAGTTTTCACTTACAAAAAAGCCTTTAGTCAGAAGCCTATTATTGAGCAATACCTCATCCAAGGAACTGTCATTCATATAGATACATTTGGAAACATCATCACAAATGTCAAAAAATCTGATTTTGAACGCTTTGGTGAAGGAACTCCTTTTGTAATTTATTATTTACACAAGAATTACCACATCGATCAGATTTCGACTTATTACAACGATGTTAGTTCAGGTGAACGATTGGCGATTTTCAATAGTAATAATTTATTGGAGATTGCAATCAATCGCGGTGCAAATGGAAGCACAGGTGGAGCGGCGAAATTATTTGGCGTTCGCGTTGGAGAAATTATCAGAATAGAATTCACTCCAGCAGGTTCAAGAGCAGATATTCATTCATTGTTTTAATTATGTTGACACGAATCGTTAAAATCACTTTTCAAGAAGATAAGTTAGCTGATTTTTTTGCTCATTTCGAAGGAGTAAAATGGAAAGTAGCTTCATTTCCAGGATGTCAAGGGATGAAATTAATGAAAGATATTAAAAATCCTTGTATTGTAATTACTTACAGCCAATGGGAATCGGAAGAAGCGTTGAATAATTACCGCGATTCTGAATTATTTGGTGAATTGTGGCCGAAGATAAAACCTTGGTTTGCCGAGAAAGCAGAAGCTTGGAGTGTTGACGTGCAATTTGATGGTTTTCAATAACGATATCTTAATTTACAGTTGAAATAAAAGACGCAATATTATTTTTCTGCTAAAAAAATCAAAGGATTTCGCAAAAGTGTTGCATTTCAAGTAAATAAACATACCTTTACGGAAATTAATTATATTACAATGAATAAAGGAACAGTAAAGTTCTTCAATGAAACCAAAGGTTTTGGTTTTGTTGTAGATGAAGACACGAACAAAGAGTATTTTGTACACGTGACAGGATTAATCGACAAAGTGAAAGAAAATGACGCAGTCGAATTCGATTTACAAGAAGGTCGTAGAGGTTTGAATGCAGTTAATGTCAAAAAAGCATAATTAGTATCAATCTATTCCGTATTAAAAGTCTCGTTGTGAAACGGGACTTTTTTTTGTGCCAAATATTTTACCACTCAAACGCTTTATCGCTCATCCAATTTCCTTGAACACGCAAAGTTTGCTCGATGACATCACGTACACATCCTTTTCCACCATCGATTGGAGATTGGTAATCCACAAAAGATTTTATGTCAATAACTGCATCTTGTGGACAGGTCGAAATTCCAACTAAATTCAAAACTGGCAAATCGGGAATGTCGTCACCCATGTACAAAACTTCGTCGTTTTTAAAACCGTATTTTGCTTGCAATTCTTGATATTTACTCAATTTGTGATGTGTAGCCAAATGAACTTCAGTTACTCCTAAACCCAACAATCGCTCTTTCACTTCCGTAGAATGTCCTCCAGTTACTATGAAAATTTTATAATCCATTTTCGATGCATATTGCAAAGCGTATCCATCTTTTGCATTCAAGGCACGAACTATTTCATCTTTCATTAAATACACCAATCCGTCAGTTAATACTCCGTCCACATCAAACATAAATACTTTGATATCATTTAGTTTCTCTTTGTAACTTCTCATTTTTTAGAATGTATTTCGGTGATACTTTCAGAAAGTATCTTGTAAATTTCTTTTTTTCGACCATCCAATAATTCCAAATGTTCATTGATAATTAATTGATCGTGTCGTTTTGCTGGACCGGTTTGAGCTTCAAAAGGTGATAACAATTTCAATTTTTCAAATGTCTCCTCCAAAAGAGGTTCAAAAATTGCCCAATCTACTTGATTTTTCGATGCTTCGTTTTGCGCTAAATAAACCAAATGATTGACGAAATTGTTTAGAAAAACAGCACTTAAATGAATCTTTTTCCTTTTATTCGAATCGCAAAACTGAAAATTAAAACCAATTCTTGTGCAAAGTTGCAGTAATGACTCCCCTACTTCATTCGAAGATGCCTCCAATAAAATTGGTATCTGTTTAACAGTCAAACTTCTTTCTTCGGTAAAGGTTTGAAGCGGATAAAAAACTGCTCTGTTTTCTACTTCTTTCAAGTCTTCTAATGAAACACTTCCTGCTGTAAATGCAACGAGTTGAGAATTTGAAAAACTATTTACTACATCAGTTACAAATTGATCTGCAACTGCAACAATAATTAAATCTGCATTCAAGTCAAGTGCAGAATCGAAAAAAGGTGCTTCAACTTTCGCTGCAAGCACCTTTCCTGTTTCTATATTTCTACTGGAAATTCCAGTAATATGAATATCATTTGAATGAAAAATCTCAGCAAGACCATTGGCAACTTTACCCGATCCAACGAATGCTACGCTTATGATTTCACTACAAATTGTTATCATTTACCATGACATTGCTTGTATTTCTTACCGCTTCCACAAGGACAAGGGTCGTTTCTTCCAACTTTAGGTTCAGCAATGATTGGCTGACGTTTTTCCTCTTGAGGGAATGAATTTTCTATCGCTTGTTGGTATCCTTGACGTCCTGAAAATTGAGGTGGTGTCGTAGAAGTAGTGTTAGAATTACCATCGTTCACTTGCGCTTTCTCATAGTGACTTTGATTTGATTCCTGGTTCGTACTTTGAATTTGTTGTTCAATTGGCATATCCAAGTTCATCAATAATTCTACAGCTCCTTCATTCAAACGTCCCATCATTGCACGGAACAATTCATACGATTCCAATTTGTAAACTACCAATGGATCTTTTTGCTCATATGTTGCATTGTTAACCGCTGAACGCAAATCGTCCATTTCACGTAAATGCTCTTTCCATTCGTCGTCAATCTTCGCTAAAATGATGTTTTTCTCAAACGATTTTGAAATGGCTTTTCCTTCAGATTCATACGCTTCTTGAAGATTCACGATGAATTCCATTTCTCTTCTTCCATCACTCAATGGGAAAACGATATTTTTGAAGCGATCCGACATCGTTTCGTAAACGTGTTTAATTTGAGGCATTGCTTTCTGAGCGATTTTCTCACATTTGCGATCGTATTGCTCGCGCATTGCCATGTAAATTGTATCAGTTAATTCTTGTTTTTGAATGGAAGCATACGCTTGTTCATCCACAGGACAATCAACACCTAACACACGAACTAATTCAATTTCGAATTCTGCAAAAGTCAAGTTGCTGTATTGTTTCACAGTTGAATCACACAATTCGTAGAACATGTTATCAACGTCGATATCTAAACGGTCGCCAAATAATGCATTGTGTCGTTTTCTATAAATCGCTTTTCTTTGTGCATTCATTACGTCATCGTATTCCAATAAACGTTTACGAACGCCAAAGTTGTTTTCTTCCACTTTTTTCTGAGCGCGTTCGATTGATTTTGAAACCATTCCGTGAGAAATAACTTCGCCTTCTTTCAAGCCCATTCTGTCCATCAATTTAGCGATTCGTTCTGAACCGAATTTACGCATCAAATCGTCCTCTAAAGAAACGAAGAAACGCGATGAACCTGGATCACCTTGACGACCTGAACGACCTCTTAACTGACGGTCAACTCGACGTGAATCGTGGCGTTCTGTACCAATAATTGCCAAACCTCCTGCTTCTTTCACATTTGGTCCCAATTTGATGTCGGTACCACGACCAGCCATGTTCGTAGCAATAGTTACCGCCCAGCTAAACCTGCATTGGCAACAATTTCCGCTTCTTTTTGGTGGTATTTTGCATTCAATACTTGATGTTCGATTTTTTTCATCGACAACATTCTGCTCAATAATTCAGAAATTTCAACCGTTGTTGTGCCCACCAAAACTGGACGTCCTGCAGCTACTAAACTTTCAATTTCTTCAATTACCGCATTGTATTTTTCACGAGCTGTTTTGTAAACGAAATCTTCTAAATCCTTACGAACAACTGAACGATTTGTAGGAACTACAACAACATCTAATTTATAAATGTCCCAGAATTCTTTTGCTTCCGTTTCAGCAGTTCCTGTCATACCCGCCAATTTGTGGTACATACGGAAGTAATTTTGCAAAGTCACTGTCGCATACGTTTGCGTTGCAGCTTCAACTTGTACGTTTTCTTTTGCCTCAATTGCTTGATGTAAACCGTCTGAATAACGCCTTCCGTCTAAGATACGACCAGTTGATTCATCAACAATTTTCACTTTACCATCCAAGATCACGTATTCCACTTCTTTTTCAAATAAAGTGTATGCTTTTAACAATTGGTTGATTGAGTGAATACGTTCCGATTTGATTGAATATTCGCGAACAAGTGCATCTTTCTGTTCCAAAAACGCTTCTTTTGGTAGGTTTTGTTTTTGTAAATGAGCAATTTCTGAACCGATATCTGGCATGATATAAAAATTTCTGTCTTCTGAACCAGAAACCAAGTCAATTCCTTTATCCGTTAATTCAATCGTATTATTTTTCTCATCAATAACAAAGAATAAATCCACATCAATTTTCTTCATGTGTTTTCCTTGCTCTTGCATGTAATAGTTTTCTGTTTTTTGCAAGTGAACTCTCATTCCTGGCTCCGACAAAAACTTAATCAATGTTCTATTTTTTGGTAAACCACGGTGTGCACGCAACAATGCAATACCACCTTCTTCCAACATTGATTTCGCTAAATTTTTATCTTCTGGTGGAGTATTAATTACTGTCAAAAGACGTTTTGCGTCACTCAAACATTGTTGAATGTATTGTTTTTGAGCATTTACTACACGTTCGATTCGTGGTTTCAGCTCATAGAATTCGTGTTCGTCACCTTTCGGAGTTGGACCAGAAATAATTAATGGCGTTCTAGCGTCGTCAATCAAAACTGAATCGACCTCATCGACAATTGCAAAATGGTGTTTACGTTGCACCAAATCGTCCACGTGACCAGCCATGTTATCGCGCAAATAGTCGAATCCAAATTCGTTATTTGTACCGAAAGTAATGTCAGCCATATATGCCTCGCGACGTTGTGCTGAATTCGGTTGATGTTTATCGATACAATCTACAGAAAGCCCGTGGAATTGATACAAAGGCCCCATCCATTCAGAGTCACGTTTTGCCAAGTAATCATTGACCGTAACGATATGTACTCCTTTTCCAGCCAATGCGTTTAAGTAAACAGGAAGTGTTGCCACCAACGTTTTACCTTCACCTGTTTGCATTTCAGAAATATTTCCTTTGTGCAAGACAGCTCCACCCATCAACTGTACATCGTAATGCACCATGTTCCATTTAATTTCTGCTCCTGCAGCCGTCCACTCACTGTGCCAAATAGCTTTGTCGCCATCAATTGTGATTCCGTCTTTTTTCATCAATAAATCACGGTCAAATTGTTCAGCTGTAACTACTAACTTCCCATTTGTTGACCAACGATAAGCAGTTTCTTTCACAACAGCAAATGCTTCTGGTAAGATTTTCGCTAATGTAACCTCGATTTGCTCATCGATTGATTTCGCAAGTTTATCGATTTTATCAAACAAAACTTCTTTTTCTTCGATTGGCGTTTTTACATCTTCAGCTTTTTCTTTCAAAGCCACCAGTTCATCTTCTAATTGTTGTTTTTCATTTCTGATTAACAATTGAAATTCTCTTGTTTTATCACGTAATCCTTGATCGGAAAGTGCTTTTACTTTTTCAAGTTCCACCAACGTTTGTTCAACGTAAGGCCAATATAATTTTTTGTCTTTTGCGTTTTTATCGCCAAAAATCTTTTTTAATAGTTCACTAATCATGAAATTCTAAATTTTGCAAGAGCCAAAGATAAACAATTAAGTAGTTCTATGCCTTACTTAAATCGGCTCACTTGTTAATTTTTCGGAATAGAATGGAGAATTGTGGTTGAGTTGAGTGTTGTTGTTGCAACCTTCATCTAACCATTCAAATAAATATTTTTCATCAAATTCAATTTCAAATTTTTCTAGCAATTCCAAGTATTCCGCTTTAAATGTTTGTTTTTTATGATGTTGTTCCTGATTGTTAATATACTTTATTACATTGTCCAGTTGAGATTTAGAATAAGAAAATACACCAAATCCAACTTGCCATTCAAATCTCCCTCTTACAAAGCCATTTTCATTTATCCATTTAGAAGAATTTGCTTTGATATCTCTCACCAAATCTGAAATTGCAATTTGAGGTTTTATGCTGACTAAAATATGAATGTGATCCTCTACTCCACCGATTGCATATACTTTCTGCTCTTTTCCATTTACAATTCCGCAAATGTATTTGTGTAATTCATCTCTCCATTCTTTTTGCATTAGGTTTTGACGTCGCTTTACAGCAAAAACGATTTGTATATAGATTTGAGAAAATGTGTTTGCCATTGTTTATTTTTTTTATAAATTATTTCGCTCCTCTGGAGCTTTGTTGAGTATTTTTGGTTTCCTTAATTATTGTTATTTTGCCCCTATGGGGCTTTCATTCTTTATTGAATTTAAGAAAAAAGTTCATTAACTACCAAAATTATTAGTGACCATTTTTAGGTTTTATTAAAAATGTTCCTTGAAAAAATCAATTTAGCTCCATCGGAGCGCAATCGTATTAGCTCCAGCGGAGCGGAATCAAAATAGCCCCAGAGGGGCGAAATCGTTATAGCCCCAGCGGGGCGACATTATCAAATTCCAAAAAATTGTTATTGTTAACATTGATTGTTCAATAATATGAAATGAAAAATCGTCAAAAGCAATCGAATCGAATTATCTTTGTTCCCATGCATGAAATGATTTTAATTTTAGATTTCGGTTCACAATATACCCAATTGATTGCCAGAAGGATACGTGAACAAAACGTTTATTGTGAAATCCACCCTTGGAACAAAATTCCTGAAATTGGTATGAACGTGAAAGGTGTGATTCTTTCTGGAAGTCCATTTTCGGTGAGAGATAAAACGTCACCACGTCCAGATTTATCAGCAATCAAAGGAAAAATGCCTTTGCTGGGAGTTTGTTTTGGTGCACAGTATTTGTCGCATCATTTTGGTGGAGAAGTGTTACCTTCTAATACACGCGAGTACGGAAGAGCGCATTTGACATTTGTGGACGAAAATAACATTTTGACCAAGGGAATGACAACGGGTTCACAAGTTTGGATGTCGCATGGAGATACCATTAAAAAAATTCCGAGTAATTATAAAATCATTGCAAGTACCCACGATGTTGAAGTGGCTGGTTATGCCATTGAAGGTGAAACGACTTTCGGAATTCAATTTCACCCAGAAGTTTACCATTCATCGGAAGGCGCGATTTTATTGAAAAATTTCGTTCGTACGATATGTGGTTGCGCGGGAGATTGGACTCCCGATTCATTTGTAGATGAAACAACTAAAAATTTGCAAGTACAATTAGGCGACGATAAAGTGATTTTAGGTTTATCAGGCGGAGTGGATTCTTCCGTTGCTGCCGTTTTATTACACAAAGCAATTGGCTCAAATTTACATTGTATTTTCGTGGACAATGGCTTGTTACGTAAGAATGAATATGCATCCGTTTTGGAGTCGTATCAAGGAATGGGCTTGAATGTAAAAGGTGTGAATGCAGCTGATAAATTCTATGAAGCATTAAAAGGATTGACAGATCCAGAATTGAAACGCAAAGCTATCGGTAAAGTGTTTGTGGACGTTTTTGACGAAGAATCGAAAAAAGTAGAAGGTGCAAAATGGCTCGGACAAGGAACGATTTATCCAGATGTGATTGAGTCAGTTTCTGCAACTGGTGGACCTTCACAAACTATTAAATCACATCACAATGTGGGTGGATTGCCTGATTATATGAAATTGCAAGTAGTGGAACCGTTGCGATTATTATTCAAAGATGAAGTGCGTCGCATTGGTCGTTCGTTACAAATTGATGAGCGCATTTTAGGAAGACATCCGTTCCCAGGTCCAGGATTAGGAATCCGAATTTTGGGCGAAGTAACTGAAGAAAAGGTACGCATTTTGCAAGAGGTTGACGCATTGTTTATCGACGGTTTGAAAGAAGATGGATTGTACAATGACGTTTGGCAAGCGGGAGCGATTTTCCTTCCTATTCAATCTGTTGGGGTCATGGGCGACGAACGCACGTATGAAAATGCAGTTGCTTTACGCGCTGTGACTTCTACCGATGGAATGACGGCAGATTGGTGCCATTTACCTTATGAATTTTTAGCAAAAATATCGAATAGAATTATCAATCAAGTGCGAGGAATCAATCGCGTAACGTACGACATCAGCTCCAAACCACCTGCAACAATTGAATGGGAATAATATAAATCTTATGAATCGCAAACTGCTTTTTTTACTTGTTATTTTTTGTGGATTTTTTCAATTCACTTTTGCACAGAAATATGCTGTTGTGACCGTGAAAAACGGAAAGAAATTTTACAATCACACGGTTGTAGAAGGCAATAGTTTGTTCGGTTTGCAACAAATGTACAATTGTCCTGCGGAAGACATTTTGAATGCGAACCCAGGAATTGAGCGCGGTTTAAACGATGGTCAACTGATTTTGATTCCAGCAATAGAAAAAACAATTTTACACACGGTTCAAAAACAAGAAACTTTATATGCGATTTCGAAAATGTACGCTGTACCTGTGGATTCAATCATTGCAAAAAATCCAGGAGCTGAAACAGGATTGAAAGTTGGTCAACGCTTGAAAGTTGAAAATGCCATTCCACGCATTCAAGTGGATTTATTGAGCGTGAGTGTGGAAGAAAATCAACGCGATATTCCAGCACCGAGTGATGAAGTGAAAGCAAAATATGAAGTTTCTTTTAAAGATTCAATCATTACTCATACCGTTTTACCAAGTGAAACGATGTATTCGATTTCAAAGCGATTTATGGTTCCATTGGAAGATCTACGAAGTGCTAACAATTTGAATTCCAATAAAATTCAACCGGGACAAGTGATTAAAATTCCATTGAAAAAAGAAAAAGTGGCGCAAGTTGCAATTCGTCCTGTCCCACCAAAAGACAAGGTTTCAAAAGATTCATTGCTATCTTTTCCTAAAAAAGACAGTTATAACATCGCTTTGTTTTTACCTTTCAATTTAGATTCTACAGCGACTTTCAATAAAGCAGTTTCCAACGCCGCTCTTGAGTATTACATGGGTGCAAATTTGGCAGTTGATTCTTTGAGAAAATTGGGATTACAGGCTAATTTTTACGTCTACGATTACCAAGCTAAATCTGAAACTGTTTCTCAACAATTGGCAAAACCTGAGTTTAAAAACATGGATTTGATTTTTGCTCCACTTCAAAATCCCGAAGCAGAAACAGTGGCACTTTGGGCGAAAAATAATAAAGTGAGATGCGTTTTAAGTGTCAATCTACCAAGCAAAATTTTAGAAGGAAATCGCTTTGTTTACTCAATGAACACCGATAATGAGTTACTGATTAAGAATTTAGCAAAACACATTTATCAAACGCACGAAAATCAACAAATTGTATTAGTAAAAGGAAGCAAACCAGAAGAAGATTGGATGTATCAATTGTTTTTGAGCAATTTCCGTGAATTACCGTTGAAAAGTTCCCGTCCGAAAATCATCGAAGCCGATTGGAACAATTACAAGACTTTTGAGAATTTAAGTCCGCAAACAATGGTCGTTTTTCTTTCCACGGACAAAGACAAAGTCACCAAATTACTCGACCGCTATAAAACATTGCCAAACATCAGTGTTTTTGGCTTAAAAGAATGGGCAGATTGGAAAGAAGTGAACGGAATCATTGCTAATAAATACCAGTTTTCTTATGCTTCACCCACTTTTTTTGACTTGAAAAGCGAAACGATGAGTAGTTTCCACAAGCTTTACAGAAGAAATTATTCAGCTGATTTAACCAAAATGGCTTGCTTGGGTTACGACGTCGTTTTGAATGTTTGTTCAGGATTTTTCTTAGATATACCAATGAATAAAGGTTTGATTAGCACGTATAAATTGAATCAATTTGGCAAAGGAAACGGCATTCAAAATGAAGCAGGATATATCTTAAAATTCCAAGACTTCGAATCCAAAGCAGAATAAATGATTGATAGCAAACTAATTCAAGAACGATACCGAGCACTTCAATTGCACATTTGCGATGCTTTAGAAGTAATTGATGTAAAAGCTAAATTCCAAGAAGATGCTTGGGAACGCGAAGACGGTGGAGGTGGTTTTACACGTACAATTACTAATGGTAATGTTTTAGAAAAAGGCGGTGTTGCATTTTCTGCTGTTCATGGACCTGTAAGTGAAGCGATGAAAAAGCAACTTAACATGGAAGGGAATTCCTTTTTTGCTTCTGGTGTTTCGATTGTGCTCCACCCTATTCACCCGCGTCATCCGATTATTCATATGAATGTGCGTTATTTTGAATTGGACAATGGAACTTATTGGTTTGGAGGAGGAATTGACTTGACACCACATTACGTTGACGAAACTGCAGCTCGTTTGTTCCATGAAGGATTGAAAGCAACTTGCGATAAATTTAATCCTGACTTTTACACCAAATTCAAACCGTGGGCTGATACTTATTTTCACTTACCTCATCGTGGAGAATCTCGTGGAATTGGCGGAATTTTCTTCGATCATTTGGACGAAAAATGCGGTTTGACTAAAGAACAATTTTCGAATTCTGTATCGCTTTAGGTGAATTATTTCCAATACTTTATGGTCAGCAAGTTGAATTAGCAGAAATTACAGAACCAACAGAAAATGAACTCGCTTGGCAATCAGTCAGAAGAGGTCGTTACGTTGAATTCAACCTTTTGCATGACCGCGGAACAAAATTCGGTATTTATTCAGGAGGAAGAACGGAATCCATTTTAATGAGTATGCCACCGATGGCAAAATGGGAATACAATTACGTTCCGAAAACAGATTCTGAAGAAGAAAAAACCTTAACTATTTTGCGCTCTACGATTGATTGGGTTTAAAAACGATAGTTTTCGACCATAACAACGCTTTGCTAAAATTCTCGTAAATTGCAGCCCAATTCAATGCTGATGAAAAATAGATTTCAACTCAACTATATTTTTGCGCTTTTCTTAGCTTTTTTTAGCTCGAAAAGTGTTTATTCTCAAGAATTTAAATCGGAATACACCATTATTGTTGTAATTGACGGGCCGCGCTATACCGAAACTTTTGGCGACAGTACTTGTAAATACATTCCAAACATGGGGAAAAGTTTAGTGAAAGAAGGCGTTCTTTACACCAATTTCCGAAACAACGGTCCAACATTTACGATTTCAGGTCACACCGCTATGACAACTGGCGTCTATCAATCCATTTCGAATGCCGGAAAAAAATTACCCGATAATCCTTCGATTTTTCAATATTACATCAAAGAAAAAAACAGAGATAAATCGGATGTTTATGTTGTTGCTAGTAAAGGAAAATTGGAAGTTTTAGGAAATACTTCTGACAAGGATTGGTGGAATTGTTATATGCCAATAACTTATTGTGGAGTAAACGGTCAAAGTACTGAATATGCTGGAGACCTTCAAACGACAAATAAAGTTTACGAATTGCTGAATGGAAAAACTCCTCATTTGATGCTTGTAAATTTATTGGCTGTTGACTCCTACGGACATGCAAATAATTGGGATCAATATTTAGCTTCATTGCAAAAATGTGATACGATTGTTTACAATTTATGGCAATACATTCAAGGAAATCCAAAGTTCAAAGACAAAACGACCTTGTTCATCACCAACGACCACGGACGACATTTAGATGGACACAAAGATGGATTTGTAAACCACGGCGATAAATGCGAAGGATGCACGCACATTTCACTTTTGGCAATGGGTCCAGATTTCAAAAAAGGAGTTGTCGTTACCAAAGAACGCGAGTTAATTGACATTAGTAAAACGATTGCGTTTCTGATGAAATTCAACATGCCGAGTTCCAAGGGAGAAGTGATGGACGAATTATTTATTGGAAAATAATGCTAGATTTTTGATTGATCTTTTATGAAAACTGAGCGTTACCTTCCGATTGACAAACACATATTATTAGAACAGCAAATAGCTGACAACCATTTTTCTGAGAAAGATAGCGTTGCATTTAAAAAATTGTTCTCGATTCTGGAACATTATTTTCACTACGAGGGTTTTCATTTAATCCAGAATATAAAGTCGAATTACGCTGCTTTTGACCCTGATAAATCTGAAAAAGACCGCCAATTATTCCATTCAAAAAGTAACATTTCTGTATTAAATAAAACGTTACATAAAGTACTTGAAAATGCCAATTACCAGCAAATTCAACAAGAAGTAATCGACGCAGCAATTCACAATTCTGACTTAGTAGGATTGGAATTAAAGATAAATTTCCAAGATTTTGAAGAGTATAAAGTTTTTGCAAGAGGTTTAAATAAGACCACTGAAAAAGTTAAAAATTGGTTCTTTTGGGAAAAGGAAGTGGAACTAGAATATTACGATTTTGTGTTCATTTACATTCGATACAAAGAGCAAAAACATTTTGAAAATCAATCTATTAAACTGGAAAAATTACCCTTTTCGCCGGGGACAATTATTTTAAAAATATTCAAAAAAGTTCCTCAAAACGATTTGGACACCATCTTTCCGAATGCTACACCACGCATGTCGATGAAAGATAAATTATTACTTTGGATTCCAGGATTGGTTGGCGGAATTTCCTTATTAAGTACGAAAGTCATTCCACCAATTATTGCAATTTACTCAGCCTATAAAACAGGAGAAATCCTCAATTTGAACAATAGTAAAACGTCACTCGTTCAAGGTTTGGTAGCGCTTGGCGTTTTAGGAATGTATTTATTCCGACAATACAGCAATTATATCAGCAAGAAAATTAAGTTTGCCAAAATGCTATCGGACAGTTTGTATTTCAAAAACTTAGGGAATAACAGCGGGGTTTTTCCATTACTCGTTGACACTTCCGAAGATGAAGAAATCAAAGAAACAATTTTAGCTTATTCCTTTTTAAATAAAAGCTCTGAGCCTTTGACATCATCAGAATTAGATGCACAAATTGAAGCTTGGCTTGCTACTACATTTCAAATCAAATCTGACTTCGACATTGAAGACGCACTTTACAAATTAAAAAAAATTGGTTTAGGAACAGAATCCAATGGGAAATGGTCAGTAGTTCCGTTGTCTGAAGCCCATGCAAAAGTCGATGATTTGTGGGATGGGATTTTCAGCTCGAAAAACGATTAAAGTAAAAAACAATCAAATTTTTACATAAAAATCAATAATTGATGCATTTTTAAAACAAAAATTTCTGTTTTTATTAGAAATAATAATTGGTATTATAATTGAAATGACTTGCGCAACAACAGCACGATGAAAAGTAAATTAGCAGAAAAAATAAGAGAATTAGCAACTATTTGTAATGACGATGATGAATTCCTATTTAGTAAATTGGAGCAAATTATCGAGAAAAGAAAAGCAACAGAAAACATTCCTATTAAAACGAAAAGCATTCATTCCGTTTTCAAAGATTACCTAGTGTCGGATCAGTTAAAGCAATATCAACCAATAAAAACAGGATGGGACAACATAGACGCAAGTATTGGTGGTATTCGTCCAGGTGAGTTTATTGTTTTTGGTGGAAGACCCGGAATGGGAAAAACAGTTGTTTTGATAGATTTAATTAGAAGAATTGCCTTGCGCGAACCTGTATTGCTTATTTCTCTAGAATTGAATGCTGCACAAATTTCAAATCGAATTATTTCTAATGTTCTGGATTATGACATATTTATTAAAGATCCTGAAGATTTAAGAAGAATCGACAACGCAAAGTTAAATTTTGTAACTGATTATCTTGAAGTTATGCAACTTTCCGTCTGTGAAACTACTTTTGATTCCATGTTTGCATTAAGAAGCTATTGTGAGAAAATGGTTTCAGAAAAAGGAGTTCGTGTTATTGGGATTGATTATTTGCAAATGCTATCAACAAATCGCTACCGCCACAACCGAGAATTGGAAGTTAGCTACATTTGTCGCACCTTAAAAAATATAGCGAAAGAACTAAATATTTGTTTGATTGCCACTTCGCAATTAAGTAGATCTGTAGAGACTCGTGGCGGAGACAAACGCCCACAATTAGCTGACTTAAGAGACAGCGGATCAATTGAACAAGATGCCGACAAGGTGTTTTTTGTATATCGAGCAGAATATTATGGAATCTCAACAGATGAAGATGGCATATCTACTAGAGGGCAGTTGGATTTGATTTTAGCCAAAAACAGATCAGGTTGTATTGACCGATTTTTGTTCCATTTTACAATTCCTTCGTTGAAACTTGAACCACTTAAACAATGGAACGAACAATTTAATTTTGAAAGAAAGAAATTTACAACGTTGGAATCAGAAAAAGATTTAGACATAGATGATATTCCTTTTTAATACTTAAGCCGTTGATTGAAACTTATGAGTCGAATTTAAAAGAATAGACTTGCGGTTGTGTTCCTGCAACCCACACAGTAAAATAGCCACATATACGAAGGGCTATTCTACTGTGAAGCAAAGCTTCACAGTAGAAAACAATCAAGATAATCGTCAACGGCTTTTTTTAAAAAATTCAATGAAAGAAAACAACCTAATAGAACTCAAGAT
>RFNX01000317.1 GCA_009926905.1 Flavobacteriales bacterium | reverse complement strand
TCAATCAACAAACTGCCGTGATTTCCTGAAACTTCAGGGTGAAATTGAACGCCAAAAAATTGTTTTGTTTGATGTTGCATCATTTCGTTGACACATGCATCTGAAGAAGCAACTAATACAAATCCCGGCGGAACAGAAATGCTTTCGCAATGGTCTTCCATCATTTCAAAAATTGGAGGAAATTTATCCAAAAGTGGCGAATCAACATAATTTTCGATTTCTTGCCAATCGCGGTCTTCCTTCATTCTTGAGCCATTTGCACCATAAATTAAGCCGAGTAATTGATGACCAAAACAAATTCCTAAAATCGGTTTTTCAAATTCCTTTATCCAATTGACATGATTCGTGAATTTTTCCATATCGATTTCGGTAATCAATAATGGCGCTCCAGAGAAAATAATTCCACTATATTCTTGAGCGATTTCAAGTGTTAAATCAAAAAATGGAACCGTTTTGAAATCACAATATTCGTCCACCATTTGCTCTATGTAGGGCACTTTTGAACTTCCACAATCTACAATTAATATCATATCAAATTTCTAAAATTCCTAATCCTTGACGCACAATTTCGGGTGCTCCTTGTGTACAATCCACTACAGTTGAAACATCTAATTTTCCATAACCACCATCTATAATCATTGCAACATCGTCGTCGTAATTCTGATAAATTTCGTACGGATCAGAGAAATATTCCTGAATATTGTCTTCTTTGTTGTGCAAGGATGTTGTCGCGATTGGATTGCCCAATTGACGAACAATTTCCAAAACAATTTCATTGTCAGGGACACGAATTCCGATTTCTTTTTTATTGGTATCAAAAATCTTCGGAATGTCATTGTTTGCAGGCAAAATAAACGTAAACGGTCCGGGTAAATGGTGTTTCAATAATTTAAATGTCGCTCTATCAATTTGCTTTGAATACAAGGACAAATTCGAAAGGTCATGGCAAATGATGGCAAAATTGATTTTGTTGAGTTTTGTTCCTTTTAATCTTGCCAAATCTTGCAAGGCTTTTTTATTCATTAAATCGCAACCAATTGCATAAACTGTATCTGTTGGAAAAATGATAATTCCACCATTCCTCAAGCAATTAACAGCTTGTTGAATCAGACGATTGTCAATATTAGTTGGATTTATTTCTACAAACATTATTTTGCTATTGTGCACGAAATCGCCCGATGGTCACTCAATTCTTCTTCTTGAATTTTAAAATCATAGGAAGTCAACTCAGGTGAATGGAAAATGTAATCAATTCTTCCTGCGGGTAATTTTCCAATGTAAGTTGTGCCTATGCCAAAGGAAGTATTTCTAAAAGCGTCGGTTAGTTTTCGATTAAATTGATTGTAGGTATAAGACAAAGGTGTATCGTTAAAATCACCACAAACAATGCTTGGATAAGGCGAAGTATTGACATGTTCGGCAACTCTGCGTGCTTGATCGGCACGTTTCAGATAGGCAACGTGTAATTTTTTTAAAATATAAATAATAGTTGATTGTTCTGTTAAATTACTCAATGGATCGCCATTATCCACTAAGTAATATTCTGATTGTAAACGAATAGATTGAAAATGAACATTATACACACGAAATGTATCTTGGTTTTTTACAATGTCTGCATAAATACAGTAATTATAGTCCGTTCTACTTTGTGCATCAAACATCACATCACCTCTTGCAATCATCGGATATTTTGAGAAGAGTGCTACTCCAAAATTTTGATTCGCTCTGCGCGTATGAGCGCTTCTTTCATGGTAATTATGTGTTCCCATGATAGAAAAAATAGAGTCAATTGTAGGAAAAGAAGTTGGTTGATCTTGACGGTAAAATTCTTGAAGGCAAAGAACGTCTGGATTTTCTTTTCTCAAAAATGAAAATATTCTATCTCTTACATTTTTACCTGCCTCTTTGTCAGGATTGTAAACATCAAACAAACGCACATTGTAAGTTACAATTTTAAGTTCGTTTTCTTTTTTAGAACTTTGCCACAAATTCACTGCGATTGCTCTGAAATGTAGTTTTCCTCCGATAAGAATGACTAGCAATGAGTAGATTGCCCATTTTGATCGAAATAGCGACCAAATTACCAAAATAACTAAATTGACAGCTAAGATTATTGGGTAAGCGAGACCGAAAAATGGTAGGATAAAAATTGTTTCGGGGTGAATATAAGGGCAAATGTAGCAAAGTAATAATGCTAACAAACTGAAGAATGTGATTGTTTTAAAAATAAATGGAATGCCAAAATTTCTTTTTTTATCCATTTTTACTTTGGTTGAATAAGAAGTCTTTTTCCTCCTTGGTTAGGGATTCGTAACCAGCTTTCGATATTTTATCTAGAATGGCATCCGTGCGATCTTGACGTTGTTTTTTTTCGTAATTGTATTGTTCATCTGTTTTAAAACCACCACGTTGTGCTTTAAATTTTGGTTGTTTATTCCTTTTAAACAACGACTTAATTTTATCAATAAATGAATAAATGATGTTCATAATATTATTGTTTGCGTATATATTTTGAATAGAAATCAGACCAAAAATTGCGCCACCTAAGTGAGCAAAATGAGCTACATTGTCGTCACTACCTAAGTTTATTAAATCTTTCAATAAAAAGAAAATCGCAACGAAATAAATTCGAATAGGGAAAACTCCGAATAAATTCACTTTTGTATTAGGGCTGTAAAACGCAAGAGCAGCGAAAATAGCCATTATTGAACCTGAGGCACCCACAACAATATGGTTCGATTGCAGTAAAGCTGGGAAAATGTAATGGGATATAATTTCTAAAAAACCACCCGCAATTCCTCCAAAAATATAGGTGTAAAGCAAGCGTTTTCCGTCAAAAATGGATTCAAAAAATTGACCTGAAAAATAAAGAAAAAGCATATTGAATAATAAATGCAATATGTCAAAATGTGAAAAGATGCTGGTAATTATTCCCCAAGGTTTAAATATGAAACCTGTAAAAGAAGTGTCCAACGTAAAAAGAATATCGGCAATCGACTCATCAGTATTGAATAACATAAGGCGATAAAGTGCGAGTATTATATGAATTGCAATAAATACAAGCACGTTTACAAAAATCAATTTTGTAGTCATACTTCCGTGACGTACCTGATAATTAATTTCCTCGAAAAGATTTCTAGAATTATTCATTTTTACCAAAAGTTAGTACGATCTTTTTTTCTCCAAATTAATACTAAAACTGCTCCAACAATGGCTCCTCCAACGTGTGCAAGATGAGCGACATTATCTCCTGCAGAATTTTGAAAAGACGCATACAATTCGTAGGCAAAATAAGCAGCCACCAAGTATTTGGCTTTAACAGGAATTGTAAAGTATATCAGGAATTCTGTATTGGGAAATAAAATGGCAAAAGCAGCCATGATTCCAAAAATTGCACCTGAAGCCCCAACCATAGGAGTGGTTGTAAGATTTACATATTCTATTAGACTCGTTGATGAATTAATCGAATTATCCGAAAGAAATGAATTGTAAATGTCTAAAAGTTGATCTCTTCCAGACATGTTTTGTAACATAATATCCAAGCGCGAAAGCGGAATTTCCTGCGAAAGTTGTGATTTCAGTTCGGCTAATTGATAAACCCCAATGATGTTGTAGAGACCAAATGCTCCTAAAGCACAAGCAACGTAAAAAATGAAAAATCGTTGTGGACCCCAAATTCGTTCCAAATGCGCACCTAAAATAATGAATGCATACATATTGAACAAAATATGAAAAAAGTCAGCATGCATAAAGAAATGCGTGATAATTTGATAGGGTTGGAACAGTGCAGAATTAATATAATGGGCACCAAGCTGACCCCCTAAATCAATACCCTGATTTTCTAAAATTAAGGTCACAACGAACATAACGATGTTCAGAATAAGTATATTTTTGGTGACTTGAGGCAAATTGTTTATCATACTAAAATTTTGTAGCGATTTCGTCTAAGGTTATTGTACTCATTATTTTTTTTCCAGTAGGAGAGAAGCTATGATTTTCGCATTGGAACAATTGATCGACCAAAGTCTTTGCTTGTTCATTTTGGTTGATATTCAAATTTCTACTTGTCGCTTTGGCTATATCTGCGATTAATTTATGAGCTAAATCCACTTTTTCAATTTCGCGATGCATCATCGTTTCCATTATGCTATCTAGCACTTCGTTGATTTGTTCGTCTGATAAAAATGCAGGAATAGCATTCACATTTAAATTTCCATCAACAATTTCTCCCGAAAATCCAAGTTGATTCAAAAGCGAACTATTTGTCATCCATAATTCCACTTCTTGATGCGTTACCGATCTTTCAAACGGAAACAAAAGTTGCTGTGATGCAATTGGAACATGAATAAAGCTTGCTAAAAGTTCATCAAAAACGATACGCTCATTGGCCCTTCTAAAATCGATGAGTAAAAGTCCTGATTTACAATTAGTAATTAAATATTTTCCTCGAATTAAATATTCTTCTGTGCTTTCAACTACCTCTTCAAATTGAATCGGAGCAATCACTTCTTGTGTTTCTTCTTCTTTAATGGCGTAGAAATTCGACCAATCTTTTTCTGTTGGCACATCGTTTCCAAATCCGTGATTTTTAATGGCGGGCGAAAATCCACCACTTCCTTTAGAACTTGAATTTGTTGAGCTTGTACTTATGAAAGGATTAAAATGTGGATTGACTTCAATAAATGGTTCTACAATTTCATTTTTTCGAAAGGAAGTTGGAATGTCAAAACTGGTTTCTCTTTCAAAATCTAATTCAGGATAGATGTTATATTTTCCAAGTGCTTGTTTCACGCTACTTAACAAAATGGAGTAAATGAAACGATCTTCTTCGAATTTAATTTCGGTTTTCGTCGGATGAATGTTTACATCAATTTTTGAAGGATCAATATCAAAGAAAATGTAATAACTCGGGTAAGTTTTATCAGCAATTAATCCTTCGAAAGCCTTTGTAATCGCATGATGAAAATAACTGTCTTTAAAAAAGCGATTGTTCACAAACAGAAATTGTTCTCCTCTCGATTTTCTTGCTGTTTCAGGGCTTCCAATGTAACCTGTAATTTTAACAATATTCGTTTCTTCTTCAATTGGAACTAATTTTTCCAAAAGCGAGCGGTTTGTAATATCGGCTATTCGTTTTTTTAGAATTGTGGGATGTAAATCATAAACACTTTGTCCGTTATTGAATAATGTAAAATGAACTTCAGGATGTGCGTAAGCAATGCGTTCAAATTCATCGCGAATGTGTCCAAATTCAACATTGTCTGATTTCAAGAAATTTCTTCTTGCTGGAACATTATAAAATATATTTTTCACTTCAAATGAGCTTCCAACTGGACAAACAACACGTTCATTTATCTTGATGGTGCCGCCTTCCACTTCGATTTTTGTACCAAGATCGCTTTCGTCTTTGTGATGTGTTTTTAAGGTTACGTGAGCTATTGAAGCTATTGAAGCTAAAGCTTCACCACGAAATCCTTTTGTTTTTAAATTGAATAAATCGTCAGCTGATTTCAATTTACTGGTAGCGTGACGTTCGAAACATAGCACGGCGTCTTTTTCGTTCATGCCTGCACCATCGTCAATGATTTGAATCAAAGTACGACCAGCATCTTTTACAATTATTTTAATGGATTTAGCTCCAGCATCGATTGCATTTTCTACCATTTCTTTAATGACAGAAGCTGGACGTTGAATAACTTCGCCTGCTGCAATTTGATTAGCAATGTGTTCCGGTAATCGCTGAATAATACTCATTAAATCATCCAATTTTGAATGATAGTCAACTCATTTTCAACACAAAATCCATAGGGCTTTGTAT
>RFNX01000161.1 GCA_009926905.1 Flavobacteriales bacterium | reverse complement strand
AAATTTCTGCGCCAGCTTCACTGTAATCATTGTCTGTGAAATTTGCTCCTTCACCAGCTTTTACCTCAATTTTAACACGATGACCATTTGCCACTAAAAGTGAAACAGCTTCAGGAACAAGCGCCACACGTCTTTCTTGGAAACTCGTTTCTTTTGGAATGCCAATGAATAAACTTCCTCGTTTTTTTCGGACTTCCAACATTTCTTCTTGAGGAGTTAGACTTCCTTGTCGGATGAGTGTTTTGAGTAATTCTGGATCTGTAATCATATTTGAAAACTTATTTCTCGTATTGAATCGATATCGTTATTACGAATATACACCCAAATTACGTCATTTGGAAGAATAAAATCAATATTTTCCGCCCATTCTATAAAGAAATAGGCTTTTTCATCCAGTAATTCATCTAAACCAAGATTCAAAACTTCGTGTTTATCTGTAATTCGGTAACAATCCAAATGATAAATTTTTATTCCAGATGGATTCAAATATTCGTTGATAATCGAGTAGGTGGGTGAACCTTCTATTTCTTGAATTCCCAAATGCTGCAATAAATGTGTAATAAAAGTTGTTTTTCCGGCTCCCATTTCTCCATCAAATGCGAACACTTTTGGTATTGGAAAAAAATCTAAAAATTCAATGGCAACTTTTCGTAATTGGTCCATGGATTGAACGTGCCAAATATGTTTCATTGCTTTTCAGAAATGGTTGTAAAAGATTCGATTTTATTGTTTTTCCAAGTCAATAGTTCAAATTGCTCGCCATCGAAACGACCAAACGTAAAATAATTGAGCCATTCACCTAAATTGAAATAATGCGCTTCTTCGATTTTGTATTTCAAAGGTAAATGTCTGTGACCAAAAATATAAAAGTCGGCTTGGATTTTAGGATGATTTTCATTCACAAAAATGTACAGCCATTCGCGTTGAACACCAACGTACAAAGAATCTTCATCGGCATTGGATGCTCGGCTTTTTCGTGAAAAATAACTGGCAATTCCAATTCCAAAATTTGGATGTAATCGAGCGAAAGCCCATTGACACAAGCGATTTCTGAAAACTTTTTTAATGAATTTATAGCCTTTGTCGCCAGGCCCTAAACCATCACCATGCGCAATGTAAAATTTCTTTCCGTTAATTGTTGGTCGAAATTCATCATTATGAATGGTTACACCAATTTCATTTTTGAAATAGTCAAACATCCACATGTCGTGGTTGCCACAAAAAAAATGAACTGGAATCCCCTTGTCAGTTAATTGACTGATTTTCCCTAATAAACGTGTGAATCCTCTCGGAACGGCGTGTTTGTATTCGAACCAAAAATCAAAAACATCACCTACCAAAAAAATTTCTTTTGCAGAACTTTCAATCTCGTTGAGCCAAGCAACGATGCGCTTTTCACGAATACGACTTTTCTCGTCATTCGGTGCGCCTAAGTGAAAATCAGAAGCGAAATAGGTGTATTTTTGGTTTTCTTCCAAGGTTGTTTAGTGTCCGAAAATCTTTTCTAATTCTTTTTCAAGCGCTTCGCCACGTAAATTCACTCGAATGATGCGACCTTCTTTGTCAATTAGAACGGTGAACGGAACGCTATTTACTTCATATAAACGCGAAACTTTACTGCTCCATCCTCCTAAATCGCTCACGTGGTTTGGCCAAGTTAAATTATCTTGTTTGATAGCCGCTATCCATTTTTCTTTATCTTGATCCAAAGAAACGCTCATGATTGTGAATCCGTCTTTTTTGTATTTTTCGTAAGTTTTTACAACGTTTGGATTTTCTTTGCGACACGGTCCACACCAAGATGCCCAGAAGTCAATCAAAACTACATTTCCACGAAGACTGGATAATTTCAATTTCGTTTTTCTATCCGTCATAAATTCTTCGAAATCAGGAGCTAATTTTCCTGTTGCAAGCAATTGACCATCTTCTAATTTTTTCTTTAATTGTTTGTAATTGTTGTAGTAAGCTTCAGCCGTTGGACTTCCTTTAAAACTGTTGTAAACTTGTAAAATAAGTGACTCGTAGCTTTTGAAATCTGCATCTGGATTGATTTGAGGAACTGCCATTATCAATGCTGGAGAATTGGCATTGTTCGAGATAAACGATTGCAACTCACTTTGAAAATTGGTGTATTCTTTTTGCATGTAATTGTTGATTTCCGATTCTTTTGAAGGATCAGCTTTTAAAGCATTGATTGCGGAATCACTTTTCACAGCCCATCGTTCTGAAAGTATTGCAAATTCGTTCATCGCTTTAGATTCATCGGAGCCAATGATGTTGCAAAACTCTTTGATTTTATTGCCGTCACCGTAGATTTTGATATCACTGTTGTTTCGTAAAATCATTTGAATATTGTTGTTCCCAACGCGCAAAACGAAATAATCTTCAGTTGGTAATTTTCCAACAAAGGCAAAATTTCCTTTTTTGTCTGCCACAATTTTTTGGTAATCTTTGTAATAATTTCCATAAAATTGTGAAACATAAAGCGTGTCAGAAGGCGAATTAAAAATCATTCCTGAAATTTTAACGTCGATTTCTTTTTGTGCTAAAAGGTTAGCTGTAAGTGCAATAGCGAATAAGAATAGTGCGAATTTTTTCATAAAAAATTATTTTTTGAAGACTTGTTCCAATTTTCGTTCCAAAGATGCTCCACGCAACTCACGACCGATAATTTTACCTTCTTGGTTAATTAATACTGTAAATGGAATGGACTCAAAACCATAAAGTGAGATGATTGGAGATTCCCAACCTTTTAAGTCACTGATGTGATTTGGCCAAATTAATCCATCTTTTTTTATAGCTGCTTTCCATGCGTTTACATCTTCATCCAATGAAACTGAAAGTACTGTAAATCCTTGTTTTTCGTATTTTTTATATAAACGAACCACATTTGGATTCTCTTGGCGACAAGGTCCACACCAAGAAGCCCAAAAGTCGATTAATACTACTTTTCCTTTTAAATCTGAAAGTTTCAATGCAGTTCCAGTTGGCGTACTCATTGTAAAATCAGGAGCTTGAATCGTTCCACTTTCAGTTGCTTCAAATTCACTGTATGCTGCTGAAATTTGATCCACTTGCGAACGAATGGTTAAAGCTGCTTGTTGACCTTGATATTTGCGTTCGAAACCTTGTGCTACTTGTTCTAACACACTTAAATTCGTTTTATTCCAACCGTCAAATGAAGTTGTTGGCAACAAAACCATTGAAAGTACAATGTTATAAGGATTGGAAGGATCGCGCATCATTTGTTTGCGTGCAAAAACATCAATGCGTTCTTTGGCTTTGTAATATTCATCGTTCAAAGCTTCTTTGCTCATCGTTTTTTGAATCGTCATCAAAGAATCTTGTGAATTTTGAAAAGCTTGTAATTGCGCCAAATATTGATTCATTACTTTCGCCCAATTCGTTCCGCTTGCATTTGGTTGTTGCTTGAAATTGCTCGCTTCACAGTTGATTTTTAAGTGATTTTTAGGTTCAATTGTTACCGGAATGATGTTGTTTTTATCTTCTCCTAAACGAATGAAATAATAGCCTAAACCTGGGACATTTCCTTCTAATTTAAATGTTCCATTGCTTTTAATCAACACATTTGCAACGGGAATAGTCCCGCGATCACTTGGTGCTTCAACGTATATTTTCTGCTGATTTGAACCTGAAATTTTTCCTTCAATTGAAAAGTTATTTTCAGGTTTTTCAGTGTCAGTGTTTTCAGTATCGTCACAACTGTGCAACAAAAATGCGAATGAACTAAGTAAGAAAAGAAGTTTAAAAAGTTTCATAATTGATTATGCTTCAAGTAGTTCACGTAACAATTTATTTGCAATTTTTGGATCTGCTTTTCCGTTTGAAACTTTCATCAATTTTCCCATAAAGAAACCTGTCAATTGCTTTTCTCCGTTTCTATAGCGTTCAACTTCCGCTTGATTTTCTTCAAATACTTGTAGAATAAAGTCTTTCAAAGTGTCTTCACTTGAATCTTGAATCAAATTCAACTGTTCTGCAATTGTTAACGGGAACAAATCCGATTTCAACATTTCAGGGAAAATACGCTGAGAAGCAACAGAATTGGAAACTTTCCCTTCGTCGATGATTGCGATTAAGTTTGCTAAACGTTCCACAGAAATTGGAAATTCATGTATCTCAAACCCAAATTCATTCAAGTACGATTTCACGTCACCCATCATCCAATTGGCTGCGGCTTTGTAGTTTTTCGTATGTTGAATCAATGATTCGTAGAATAATGCAATTCCTTTATTATCTGTTAAATTGTAAGCATCGTAATCCGATAAACCATACTCTTTAGTATAGCGATTGAATAATTCACGCGGCAAAGCAGGCATTTCGCTTTTAATTGCTTCAATGTCTTCTTTCATCACCACTAATGGTTGCAAATCGGGCTCAGGGAAGTATCGGTAATCGTTTGCTGCTTCTTTCGAACGTTGCGAAATCGTAATTCCTTTTAAGGCATCAAATCCTCTCGTTTCTTGAACGATTTCTTTGCCGTTTTCAATGGCTTCAATTTGTCTTGCGATTTCAAATTCGATAGCGCGTTGTACGTTACGAATCGAGTTCATATTTTTCACTTCGACTTTCGTTCCAAATTCACTTGCTCCTTTCAAATTCACAGAGATATTCGCATCGCATCGCAATGAACCTTCTTCCATGTTTCCGTCACAAATGTCTAAGTAACGCACTAATTTACGGACTTCAGTTACATAATTGTAAGCTTCTTGCGAAGAACGAATGTCTGGTTCTGAAACGATTTCCAATAGGGGAGTGCCCGCACGGTTCAAATCTACAAGCGTGTCAAAAACGTCAACGTCGTGAATACTTTTACCAGCATCTTCCTCCATGTGGATGCGTGTGATTTTTATTTCTTTTCCTTCGCCGTCTTCGGTACGAATGTGAATTGCTCCACCTGTACAAATTGGCGTTTTATCTTGTGTGATTTGGTATCCTTTCGGAAGATCTGGATAGAAATAATTTTTGCGAGCAAAATATTGTTTTGGAGCAATATCACTTCCACAAGCTAAACCTAAACGGATGGCAAATTCGATCGTTTTTTTATTCATCACTGGCAAAGTTCCAGGATGTCCCAAGGTTATCACACTTACATTGGTATTGGGATGTGCACCGTATTCATTGATGTCATTGGAGTACGCTTTTGTCTTCGTCAACATTTGCGCATGGACCTCCAAACCAATTACGGCTTCGTATTTATTTCGAATTTCTTCGTTCATATTAAACGCGTGCAATTAATTCTTTCATAATCAATGTCATTTTCGGCTCTTGACGGCTTGCAACATCAATAACGTCTTGTAAACTTACTTTTTTAATTTTTCCTTTTACACCTAAATCCGTGATGATTGAAATTGCGAAACAAGGAATTTCCATGTGGTTTGCAACAATCACTTCTGGAACAGTTGACATTCCAACTGCATCAGCGCCTGTGTTGCGAACATATTGGTATTCAGCTGGCGTTTCCAATGTTGGACCAGTTAATCCAGCGTAGGTTCCAACAGAAACTTTAATGTTATTTTCAACTGCGATTTCTTTCGCTAATGCAATCATTTTGTGGTCGTAAGGTTCACTCATATCAGGGAAACGTGGACCTAACTCGTCAAAGTTTTTACCAATTAATGGGTTACCTGGAAATAAATTGATGTGATCATCTTGAATCATGATTTCACCCACTTCAAAATCAGGATTCACACCACCTGAAGCGTTACTTACAAATAAGCGTTCAATTCCTAATAATTTCATGACACGAACCGGAAACGTTACTTGTTGCAACGAATATCCTTCGTAGTAATGAAAACGACCTTGCATTGCCACAACCATTTTACCACCTAACTCACCAAAAATTAATTTTCCAGAATGACTTTCAACTGTTGAAACTGGGAAATTTGGAATTTCACCGTAAGGAATTTCGTCGATGATTTTGATTTCTTTTACCAATCCACCCAAACCAGTTCCAAGAATAATTCCGATAGTAGGTTCAACATTTGTGCGCGTTTTGATGTACGCAACTGATTCTTTAAATTGTGTTAACATATTGATTTATTAGGTTTTTAAATTTTTCTTCGTTCTCAATTTCAATTGCGATGGGCTGAAAATACCACGGGTAATTTTTCAAGTTCCAATCGCTCGAAAAATCTTTCAAACGCATGTAATCTTTTTCAGTCGTTAGAATGATTGTTTCTTCGTTTGCAAAAGTATCAAATTTTTGATGAATTCTTTGAATATCCGCCTTACTAAAAGTATGATGATCGCCGAAAGTCAATTGTTCCACTTCATATTTCGTTGAAAGATGTTCTAATAATGGTTTCGGATTGGCAATTCCGGTTACTAAAAGTACTTTTTGAAAGGAAGGAATTTGTTTTCCAAAAGGTCGCATTTCAGCATACTTTATTCGTGAAAAAAAAACTGAATTTGGGTTGAATTTCAATTTTTTAACGATTTGATTTTTAGTTGTTTCAGTGCAATCATTTGGAGTTTTTGAAACGATGATAATGTCCGCCCGGTTTTTGCCAGCGCGACTTTCTCTTAATGTTCCAACGGGCATCAGATAATCGTCAGAAAAAGGCTTGCTGAAATCAGTGATTAGAATGTTCAAATCCGCTTTTATAGCTCTGTGTTGAAAGGCATCGTCTAAGATTATCAATTCATTTTTAGGGAATAAAGTTTGAATTTGTTGAACACCAATAGCTCGTTTTTCACAAACAGCTACGTTTACTTTTTCTTGAAATTGCGTGGCATAAAATAAAGGTTCATCTCCAACTTCTGAAGCGATATTGTTTGAATTCACTACTTGAAATCCTGAAGTTTTTCTACCGTAACCGCGACTTAAAATTGCTGTTTCAAAAGAACTCGAAAGCCATTCAGCCAAATAACTGACTTGCGGTGTTTTCCCCGTTCCACCAACTGAAAGATTTCCAACGCAAATAGATTTTTTAGGAATTACGAAGGTTTTGAAAATTCCAAGTTTGTAAAATAAGTTTCGAGTGGAAGTAATTCCTAGATAGATTAATGCAAATGGAAAAAGGAGAAACCTAAAATTATTCATTAAACGAAAGTAAAGGTTAAAAATTGAATTGACGCAATCTCATTTTCTTATTTTTATTTCTTTTCACACTTTTTTCTTAGATAAAAATATGTTATAACAATTGATAATAGCCCAAATGCAATCAGCGTAATCTTCAAATATTTTAATGAAGGTTTTGTTTCAATTTTTTCATTTTGCTTACCATAAATGTCAAAAATACCGACGAACGCTCAAAATGTCTCCGACCCGGTGCACAGAAAATTTAAATTTATTTTGTCAGATCTTTTCCGCCGATGCGAAGGTATTATACCAAACAAAATTTTATGTACGCCACTGCGGAGAAAATGTTCTTGTTAACTTGGTATAATTAGGACTTCAAAAAAAACCTTTTGCAATTAAATAGTTTGATTTAAGAATTAAATTTAACCTTAACGAATCAAAGTAACATGACCAGAAACCGTAATTCGATCATCCAATTTTGGATTCTTGAATACTATTTTGTAAGTATAAATTCCATCTTGAACTGGTTTTCCTTTTAAACCATATGTTCCATCCCAACCTTGCAAAGCATCAAACGATTCAAAAATAAGTTCACCCCAACGATTGAAAATCAGCATTTGGAAATTATAAGGGTCGTATCCTGAAGTAAAGACAGGCTGAAAAGTCTGATTGTTTTCATCACCATCTGGTGTGAAAGTATTAGGAATGTAATAAACTAATCCGTCAGTTGATCCAAGCGAAACTGAGAATATATCTAAGCATCCAGCAGCATTTGTGGCGGTTAAAGTTACTGTATATCCTGTTTCTGTATTAGTGTAAATGTGTGAAGGATTTGCTAAAATAGAAGTTGATCCATCACCAAAATCCCACTCGTAACTTGTAGCATTACTTGAATTATTTATGAAATTAATGTTTTGAGGTGAAGTTGAAAAAACACTCGGATTCATGGAGAAAGAAGCGTTGGGAGAAGCAGTTACACAAATGTAATCAGCAATAGTTTGGGTGCCAGAACATCCACCAACAGTATTGCTCAAAGTCACATCGTAGCAACCTGGAGTGGTGAATGTATAGGTTGCATCACAGCCATTTAAAGTAACTCCATTTCCTAGTGTCCATAAACAATTCGAAGGTGAACCCGGTGTTAGATTTGAAAGATTAACTGTCAATGGTGCGCAACCAGTTAAGTTATTTGCACTGAAAGTTACGTTATTACCAATTGAAACCGTAATAGTTCCTGTGCTTGTCGCACTTGAACAACCGTTTAAAGTATAAACAACAGAATAATTTGTAGTTGTAGTTGGAGAGACATTAATTGAAGCATTTGTATTCCCTCCTGGCGACCACAAGTAAGTTCCACCTGTTACAGAAGGCGTTGCAGTTAAAGTAGCAGTTTGACCTTGACAAATAGTAACTGAGTTTAGATTAACTGATGGTGCAATTCCTGCGGTTATCGTTACTGTTGCATTCACTGAGTTACAACCATTTGAACTTGTTGAAACAGAATAAGTTCCCGGAGTTGAAACCGTAATAACTTGTGTTGTTTCGCCTGTACTCCATGTATTTCCAGATGAAGCATTTGAGGTAAGAGTTGCTGTTTGTCCAGAACACAAAGTCAATTGACTTGCAGTTATAGTTGGTGTTGCTGGGTTTTGATTGACAGTAACAGTTATTGTATTTGAAGTTGCTGAACAGCCTGTTGCGCCAACGGTTACAGAATAAGTTCCCGCTGTTGAAACCGTTATTGATTGTGTTGTTGCTCCTGTACTCCAAGTATTTCCACTCGTAGCACTTGAACTCAAAGTTACACTTCCATTCGTGCAAAATGTAGTTGGTCCACTCGCTGTAATTGTTGGTACAGCAGGATTCGAATTGACAGAAACGGTCTGAGAAGCAATTGCAGAAGTACAACCATTTGCATCGATATAAGTTAAAGTATAAGTTCCAGAAGTAGTCACAACGATTGTTTGTGTTGCTGCTCCTGTGCTCCAAGTATTTCCGGTTGCTTGACTAGAAGTTAAAGTAACACTACCTCCTGTACAAAAAGTCGTTGGTCCATTTGCTGTAATGGTGGGCGCATTTGGTTGAGGACTAGCGTTTATGGTAACACTTGCACTCGCAGAAATACAGCCATTTGCATCCGTTGTTGATACAGAATAAGTTCCTGAAGTACTAACTGAAATGGAATTGGAGGTTGCTCCCGTACTCCAAATATTTCCTGATGTAGCACTTGAAGTTAGAGTAACTGATTGTGGAATACATAGTGAAGTTTGCGAGGCTGTAATTGTTGGAGTTGGAGGGATTGAATTGGTTGTTACAATTACATTGTTAGAAGTTGCTGAACATCCACTAGCACCAACCGTAACTGAATAAGTACCTGCTGTTGATACAACAATCGATTGAGTTGTTGCTCCATTGCTCCATATATTACCAGATGTAGCATTTGAAGTTAAAACAACTGAATCCCCAACACAAAAAGTAATAGGGTCACTTGGTGTTACCGTTGGTGTTGGTGGGTTAGAATTCACCGATACAGTTATAGTTGCAGAAGTTGCAGAACAACCAGTTGTACCAACGGTTACAGAATAAGTTCCACTTGCTGAAACAGTGATTGATTGGGTTGTAGCGCCAGTTGACCAGGTATTTGCAGTTGCCGCACTAGAAGTTAATGTAACACTTCCTCCCGAACAAAAAGTTAAAGGGCCACTAGCTGAAATCGTTGGCGCAGAAGGAGTTGAATTAACTGTTACAATAGTTGGAGTTGATGTTACTGGACAAGCTCCAGAATTGACAGAAACTGTATATGAACCAGCTGTTGAAACCGTAATTGACTGAGTCGTTTCTCCTGTACTCCACGTATTTCCAGTCGAAGCACTTGACGTTAAAACTACGCTTCCACCTGCACAAAAAGTTGTAGGGCCGCTTGCAGCGATTGTTGGTGTTGAAGGAGTTGGATTTATAGTAACAGTTGTTCCAGCAGAGGTAGCCGTACAACCAGCAGTCCCGGCTGTTACAGTGTAAGTTCCTGCTGTAGATACAGTTATAGATTGTGTGGTTGCTCCCGTACTCCAAGTATTTCCAGTAGCAGCACTTGAAGTTAAAGTAACACTTCCTCCCGAACAAAATGTTGTTGGGCCACTTGTTGATATTGTTGGTGTTGAAGGCGCAGGATTAACGGTTACTACAGTTGCTGCTGATGTGCCTGTGCACCCTCCAGAATTAACTGAAACGGTGTAGTTTCCTGCAGTTGAAACTGTTATTGATTGTGTGGTTGCACCATTACTCCAAGTATTTCCAGTGGCAGCACTTGATGTTAAAGTTACACTTCCGCCAGAACAAAATGTTGTTGGACCAATTGCTGAAATTGTAGGTGTTGTAGAACTGTTTGTGTATGAAATCGGACCAATTGAAATATATTGATATGCCGGTCGATTTGGCCCAGTAAAATTATAATAGCAACTAGGGCAGGTTGTGTAATCAGGATGATACTTAAGAATAACTCTTTTTAATGTTCCACCTGCTGGTGCATTTATGGTAAAAGTAACATCATCGCAAGCAGTTGAACTTCTAGAACCATAAGCTGAATTACTGTGACCTTTGACAATTCTGGTATTTCCATTCGTCGTGATTGTTTTATTTGTACCTCCTGCAGCGGTGACATTGGCAACTGCAATCGCTGCATTGTTTCCATCAATTGCATTTACTTCAACCCAATCGGCAAAAGTTTGGTACGGTTCGTCAGAGTTAATATCTTTTATTTTGAAAGTGATATTCCCACACAAACCAGATGTCGTTCCACCAGCAGTAAAGTCCAATGTTAAAGTAACTTGAGCATTTGTAATGTTACCGAACATTTGTTCCAATTCTAGGCTATTTGCTAAACTACAAAACGCATTTCCATTGGTTGTTCCTGCAATAAATCTGGGTGTTCCGTTTTGAAAACCTGGAGATGTCGAAGTAATTGTAGCTGTCATGATTCCAGTGGTATAACTTGTGCCACCGTTTGGAAAACCTGACCAACTAAAAGTTTGAGCGTAAATAGTATTGTAAAAGAGTAAAAAAAGAAAGAGAGAAAATAAAAATTTCATTTCTAGGCTATTGAAGAGCGTGTTAAAGTTAAAAAAATATTTAGTTTATACTTAAATAATATTTAAACTCATGCCTCAATAGACAATCTTTTATGCGAATTGGTTGCTTTTTGAAATGAATTCTACTAATCTTTTTACACGTTTTTCATCCACTTTTAAAATCGTTTCCGAAAAGGCAGAGTCTTCATCTAAAATTGTTTTAATTGTTCCTGAAAAATGAATCGAATTTGGATTGATTTCTTGAAGAATTTTAGAAATATTTGCGGCATTAACACCTCCACCGGGCATGATTTCAATTCTATCCTCAGCGAATTTTACCATCTGTTTCAAATTGTTAAAACCTATTTCTACATTCGAAGCAAATCCTGAGGTAAGAATGCGATTAAAACCCAATTCTATTAATTGATTCATCGATTTTTTCCAATCAATTGTTTCGTCAAATGCACGATGAAAGGTAACTTCCATATTTTCGGCAACGTCTCTAATTCGCTTTAGTGCATCGACATCTAATTCAAAGTTTGATTGTAAAACGCCAACAACAACCCCTTTTGCATCTAACTTTTTAGCAAAAGAAACATCGTTTAAAATCACTTTTAATTCATTCGAATTATAGGCAAAACCACCAGCTCTTGGTCGAACGAGAACATGTGTTTCTAAACCACTTTTCATAGCAAATTCTATCAAACCTGCGGATGGAGTCAAGCCTCCTTGCTCTATATCTTGACACAATTCAATGCGATCTAAATGTAGTTTTTTTGCCACTTCAATTGCTTCAATTGAGGCTGCACACAATTCAATTTTTACCGCCATTATTTCCTGAAAATTAATTGTTCATACAAATATGACAAATTCAGTCGAATAACGGAAGTTTAGCCACTTGAATTTCCGTATATTTGCCTACCTTTTTAATCTATATGGCAAAAGAAACAGTTGAAAAAACAGCGTCTGCAATTGATTTTGAAACATTCAAATCACAAGTTTTAGCTGATTATAAATTGGCTTGTGAGTCGCGCGAAACTTCACTTTTAGGAAGAAAAGAAGTATTGACTGGTAAAGCAAAATTTGGAATTTTTGGCGACGGAAAAGAATTAGCTCAAATCGCACTTTCAAAACAGTTTCAAAATGGAGATTTCCGTTCGGGATATTACCGCGATCAAACGATTATGATGGCAATCGACCAATTGACTATCGAACAATATTTTGCTGGTTTGTATGCGCACACAGATGTAGAAATTGAACCGCAATCTGCTGGACGTCAGATGGGTGGTCATTTTGCTACGAGAAATTTAGACGAAAAAGGAAATTGGAAAAATTTAATGGAACAAAAAAATAGTTCTGCTGATATTTCTCCAACAGCTGGTCAAATGCCGCGTTTAGTTGGTTTGGCGCAAGCTTCAAAAATGTATAGAAACAATCCTGCGCTTCGAGATGCACCTCAATTTAAAAAATTCAGTAACGAAGGAAATGAAGTTGCTTTTGGAACAATTGGTGACGCATCGACTTCAGAAGGTCCTTTCTGGGAATCAATAAATGCTGCGGGTGTTTTGCAAATTCCGATGGTAATGTCTGTTTGGGACGACGGTTTTGGAATTTCTGTTCCTCGTGAATACCAAACAACAACGGGAAGTATTTCACAAGCCTTGGCAGGAATGCAACGCACAGCAGAACACAGTGGTTATGAGATTTTCGAAACCAAAGGTTGGGATTATGCTCATTTATGTGAAACGTACGAAAAAGCAGTAAAATTAGCACGTGAAGAACACGTTCCAGTTTTGGTTCACGTGAAAGAAGTAAATCAACCGCAAGGACATTCCACTTCTGGTTCACACGAGCGTTACAAATCCAAAGAAAGATTGCAATGGGAATCTGATTTCGATTGTATTCACAAATTCCGCGAGTGGATTTTGGCTTTCAATGCCAATGGTTTAACTATCGCTAATGAAGAAGAATTAGATAAAATCAGTAATGATGCTAAAGCTTACGTGCGCGATTCAAAAAATAAAGCTTGGAAAGCATTCACAGATTCGATCAAAAACGATTTAAGTGAGGCGGTTGCAATATTGAAATCGGTAGCAAGCGAAAGTGAAAATGGTGTTTTCATTCAGAAAGAAGCGGAAGCTTTAGAGAAAGCGTTTGAACCTATTCGTAAAGATATTTTGACAATTGCGCGTAAAGTGCTACGAATGGTACGCGATGAATCGATTCCATCAAAAAGAGTGCTTTCAAATTGGATTCAAAATAGCATCAATCAAAATTTCGATCGATACAGTTCTTATTTACATTCTCAATCAGAAAAAGCAGCTTTAAGTGTTCAGCCAATTGCTCCAGTTTATGAGGATGAGGTGAAAATGGAAGACGGACGCATTGTTCTTCGTGAGAATTACAGAAAATTATTAGAAAAATATCCTGAATTATTGGTTTACGGTGAAGACGCAGGTAACATCGGTGGTGTAAATCAAACATTGGAAGGATTGCAAGAGCAGTTTGGTGAATTGCGAGTTTTTGACACAGGAATTCGCGAATGTACCATCATCGGTCAAGGAATCGGAATGGCAATGAGAGGTTTGCGCCCAATTGCTGAAATTCAATATTTAGATTACTTATTGTATGCCATTCAAATCATGTCAGATGACTTGGCAACCTTACAATATAGAACAAAAGGAGGACAAAAAGCCCCGTTGATTATCAGCACACGTGGTCACCGTTTAGAAGGAATTTGGCACAGTGGTTCTCCGATGGGAATGATAATAAATTCAGTTCGAGGAATGCACGTTTGTGTTCCAAGAAATATGACC
>RFNX01000148.1 GCA_009926905.1 Flavobacteriales bacterium | reverse complement strand
ATATTGTGCTTGGTCTAATTTCAACGTACCAGCCACTTTTTTCATTGATTTGATTTGTGCGTTACCTCCAACACGAGATACAGAGATACCAACGTTAATCGCTGGACGAATACCTGCGTTGAACAAGTCACCCTCTAAGAATATCTGACCATCTGTAATCGAAATTACGTTTGTAGGGATATAAGCAGAAACGTCACCTGCTTGTGTTTCGATAATTGGCAATGCCGTCAATGAACCACCACCTTTTACTAAATGTTTAATTGAAGGAGGTAAATCATTCATTTGTGATGCAATTGTATCATCTGCAATGATTTTCGCAGCACGCTCCAACAAACGAGAGTGTAAGTAGAAAACGTCACCTGGGTAAGCCTCACGACCTGGAGGACGACGTAATAACAATGAAACCTCACGGTAAGCAACCGCTTGTTTAGATAAGTCATCAAACACGATTAATGCAGGACGTCCTGAATCGCGGAAAAACTCACCTATTGCAGCTCCTGTCATTGGTGCGTAAAACTGCATCGGTGCAGGATCAGAAGCATTTGACGCTACGATTGTAGTGTATGCCATTGCTCCAGCATCTTCTAATTTTTTAACGATTCCAGCAACTGTAGATCCTTTTTGCCCAATTGCAACATAGATACAATATACAGGCTCACCTCTATCGTAAAATTCTCTTTGGTTGATAATTGTATCGATTGCAACAGTTGTTTTACCTGTTTGACGGTCACCGATGATTAACTCACGTTGTCCACGACCGATTGGAATCATTGCATCAACTGCTTTAATCCCTGTTTGTAACGGCTCATTTACCGGCTGACGGAAGATTACTCCTGGTGCTTTACGCTCGATTGGCATTTCGTATAATTCACCTTGAATTGGTCCTTTACCATCGATTGGTTGTCCTAATGTATCAACTACACGACCAACCATTCCTTCTCCAACTTTCACTGAAGCGATTTTTCCTAAACGACGAACTGTATCTCCTTCGCGCACACTTGAAGAACGACCAAGAATTACTGCTCCAACGTTGTCTTCTTCTAAGTTCAATGCAATTCCTTGAACACCATCGTTGAATTCAATTAATTCACCGTATTGAACACCATTCATTCCGTAAATACGAGCGATACCGTCTCCTACTTGAAGAACGGTTCCAACTTCTTGTAGCTCAGCTTCTGAACGAAAACCTGAAAGTTGTTCTCTGATGATTGCTGAAACTTCTGCTGGTTTAATATCTGCCATTTTGTTTTGTATTAATTGTGCTTATAATTATTTTGTTAATTGTTGTTTCATTCTAGCCAATTGGCTTGCAACTGATGCATCAATTTGTTTGTCACCCATAGTAACAATGAAACCACCAATTAGACTTTCATCTATTAATTCAGTAATTTCTAAAGTACCAGTTACGCTTGCATTGATTTTCACTAAAATTGTTGCTTTTGTTGCTTCGTCTAATTTTCTTGCACTAGTAATAGAAATTGGAATAATGCCTTTAAATTCTTTTACTTGAGAAATGTATGACTGAGCGATTTCAGTAATCAAACGTTCTCTTACATTTTTAGTAATCAATGCTAAAAAAGAAAGTGTTAAGGGTTCAAATTCACCAAATAAACTGTTTAAAACAGCTACTTTTTTATCAAGATTGATAATTGGTGAATCTAAGAAAACTTGAAATTCATTAGTTTCTTTAGCTGCTTCTAAAATACGAGACATATTAGACTCAATGCTTTCGAGTTTTTGTTGTTCGATTGCCAATTCTAATAATGCTTTCGCGTATCTTGAAGCTGATTTCGTTGATTTCATATTGAAATTAATTCAAGTTAATGTCATTAGCAAATTTATCAGCCAATGCTTTTTGTTTGTCATCAGATGCTAATTCACCTCTAACAACTTTCTCAGCGATTTCTAAAGACAATGTTGCAATATGATTTTTCAATTCTTCCATTGCTGCTGCTTTCTCACTATTGATTGAAAGTCTTGCTGCTTCAACGATTTTGTCTGCTTCTAATTTAGATTTAGATTTTGCAGCTTCAATCATTGTATTTCCAGCTTCTTTCGCTTCTTTTAAGATGTTATCTCTTTCAGCTCTTGCTTCTTTTAATATTTTGTCGTTCTCAGCTTGTAAAGCTTGCATTTCAGCACGCGTTTTATCAGCTAATTCTAACGCTTCAGTAATTTTTTGTTCTCTTGCATTTACAGCAGAAAGTATCGGTTTCCAAATAAACTTTGTAAGAACAAATAATAAACAACAAAATACCAATGCTGTCCAAAATAGTAATCCAAAATCTGGTAGTATTAAATCCATTGTATCTTTTTTTAATTTTTTTAAAACAAAAAAATCATGTTTTAACCAACCGTTAAAACATGATTTTAAATTATTTCGCTCCTCCTAGTAGACCAACTACTACTCCGAAAAGAGCAACACCTTCGATTAACGCTGCTGCGATAATCATCGCTGTTTGAATTTTTCCTGAAGCTTCTGGGTTACGAGCGATTCCTTCTACTGCAGAACCACCGATTCTACCGATTCCTAAACATGCTCCTAACACTGCTAAACCTGCTCCAATTGCTGCTATACTTCCGTACATACTATATAGATTAAAAAATTACTAATTAATGATGCGCTTCTTCAACGGCTGCACCGATAAACAATGATGACAACATTGCGAACAAGAATGCTTGTAAGAATGCTACCAATAACTCCAAGACAGAGATAAACAATGCCATTGGAACTGACAATCCTCCCCAAGCAACATTTTTGTTAATGAAGATGATTGAAATTAATGCTAATACAATAA
>RFNX01000255.1 GCA_009926905.1 Flavobacteriales bacterium | reverse complement strand
CTATAGTGCTGAGGGTAAATCTTTACCATGCACGGTGATTGAAGCTGGTCCTTGTGTTGTGACTCAAATCAAAACACAAGACAGAGATGGTTACGAAGCTGTTCAACTAGGATTTGGAGAGAAAAAAGAAAAGAATACTCCAAATGCATTGAAAGGACATTTCAAAAAAGCTAATACAACACCAAAATCAAAGTTGGTTGAGTTTAAAGGTTTTGAAAATGTATCTGTAGGTGATTTAGTTGATGTAGCTATTTTCCAAGAAGGAGAATTTATTGACGTAATCGGTACAAGTAAAGGTAAAGGTTTTCAAGGGGTTGTAAGACGTCATGGATTCGGTGGAGTTGGTCAAGCAACACACGGACAACATAACAGACTGCGTGCACCGGGGTCAATTGGAGCTTGTTCATATCCTGCTCGCGTATTTAAAGGAATGCGTATGGCTGGTCAAATGGGAAATAAGAGAAGATTAGCTTCAAACTTAGTTATCCTCAAAGTTTTGGCTGACAGAAACATTCTTATTGTTAAAGGTTCTGTTCCTGGAGCTAATGGTTCAACTCTAACAATCAGAAAGTAATGAAAGTAAATATATACGACACAAAAGGTTCAGTTACCTCAAAATCAGCTGAGTTAAATGAAGAAGTGTTTGGAATTGAACCAAACAACCATGCTATTTATTTAGACGTTAAACAACATTTAGCAAACAGAAGACAAGGAACTCACAAATCGAAAGAGCGTAATGAAATTGCTGGTTCTACCAAGAAACTAAAGAAACAGAAGGGTACTGGAGGAGCAAGAGTTGGTAGTGCTAAATCTGGAACGCGTGTTGGAGGAGGAAGAATTTTCGGTCCACGTCCACGTAACTATCATTTCAAATTAAATATCAAATTGAAAAGATTAGCTAGAAAATCTGCATTTGCATTCCAAGCTAAAAATGACAATTTATTGGTAATAGAAGATTTTGATTTCAAGGTAGCAAAAACCAAAGATTTTAAATCGTTAATTAGTGCGTTGAATTTAAATGATCAAAAAGTACTAATGATCTTAGGTGAAAACACTGATAATGTATATTTAGCATCTAGAAACTTAAATAAAATCAAGGTTGTTACTGCTGATTCTTTTAATACATACGACATTCTTAATGCTAAAAAAGTCGTTTTATTAGAGAGTTCTATTAACAAAATTGAAAATATCCTTAACTAAATAGTTATGCAAACAATTATTAAGAAGCCAGTTATTACAGAAAAAGCTACTTTTGCAAGCGAAAAACAAAATTGCTTTACATTCGAAGTAGATAAAAAGGCAAATAAGATAGAAATCAAAAAAGCTGTCGAGAAAATGTATGGAGTTCATGTCACAGATGTTCGTACATTAAATTATGGCGGTGGGGTATCCTCTGTGAAGTACACCAATAAAGGCGTTGTTGAACAAAAAAGTAAACAATGGAAAAAGGCTGTAGTATCTGTTGCAGATGGGGAAACCATTGATTTGTTTAACAATTATTAATGACTAAAAATGAGTCTAAAAAAGTTTAAACCAACAACACCAGGGCAGCGCCACAAAGTGGCTACTGACTTTGCTGAGATAACTACAGCACGTCCTGAGAAGAGTTTATTGTCTTCAATTAAAAAGTCGGGTGGTAGAAATAATGACGGTAGAATGACAATGCGCTACTTAGGTGGTGGTCATAAACAAAGATATCGTATTATTGATTTCAAACGCGATAAGTTTGATATTCCAGCAATCGTTAAAACAATTGAATACGATCCAAATCGTACTGCAAATATTGCTCTTTTGTTTTACGCAGATGGAGAGAAAAGATACATTATTGCACCTACAGGTATGAAAGTAGGAGATCAAGTAGTTTCTGGTAAAACAGCAACTCCAAATATTGGTAATGCGATGTTTTTATCAGATGTTCCACTAGGTACAGTTATTCACAATATTGAATTGAAACCAGGTAAAGGTGGTTCAATTGCAAGAGGAGCAGGTACTTATGCTCAGTTAAATGCAAGAGACGGAAGATATGCAACAGTAAAATTACCTTCTGGAGAAACAAGAATGATATTGACTACATGCCTTGCAACAATTGGATCAGTTTCGAATGCAGAGCATAACTTGGTTGTATCTGGAAAAGCAGGTAGAACAAGATGGTTAGGAAGACGTCCACGTGTAAGAGGTGTTGTTATGAACCCTGTAGATCACCCAATGGGAGGTGGTGAAGGAAGAAATTCTGGAGGTCACCCTCGTTCAAGAAATGGTATGCCTGCTAAAGGATTTAAAACAAGATCTAAAAGCAAGTATTCAGATAAGTTTATTGTTGAAAGAAGAAAAAAATAGAATTTAGGATATGAGTCGTTCATTAAAAAAACCTCCTTTTATTCATTACAAACTAATGAAAAGAGTTGATGATGCGAAAGCTAATAGCAGCAAGGCTGTAATAAAAACTTGGTCAAGAGCGTCAACAATAACACCAGAATTTGTGGGGTTAACATTTGCTGTACACAACGGAAATAAGTTTATTCCTGTTTTTGTGACAGAAAATATGGTTGGTCACAAGTTAGGTGAGTTTTCACCAACAAGAAATTTCCGAGGCCACGGTGGAAATAAAAAAGATAAGAAACGTTAAGAATTTATATACAGTCATGGGAGCTAGAAAACGTTTGAGAGCCGAAGAGCTTAAAAAATCAAAAAAAGCAATTGCGATTGCACAACTTAAGAATTCTCCAATTTCACCAAGAAAAATGAGATTAGTTGCTGATTTAATTAGAGGTGTTGAAGTGAATAAAGCCTTAAATATTCTTCATTTTAATAGTAAAGAGGCTTCAACAAGCCTAGGTAAGTTACTACGTTCTGCTATTGCTAATTGGGAACAAAAGAATGAAGGTGCAGATATAACACAAGAAAACTTAGTAGTTAAAACTATTGAAGTTGGATGTGGAACAATGCTTAAACGAATTCAACCTGCACCACAAGGTAGAGCACACAGAGTTAGAAAAAGGTCAAATCATGTTACCATCGTTGTCGATGGAACTAAATAATTGGTGAGAAATGGGACAAAAAACGAATCCAATAGGAAATAGATTAGGTTACATCCACGGATGGGAGTCTAACTGGTACGGAGGAAATGATTACAAAGATAAAATCGTCGAAGACGATCAAATTCGTAAATATTTAAATGCTCGTTTGGCAAAAGCAAGCATAGCCAAAATCATTATTGAACGAACTTTAAAACTCGTTACAGTTACAATTAATACTGCCCGTCCAGGTGTTATTATCGGTAAAGGTGGTCAAGAAGTTGATAAATTGAAAGAGGAGTTAAAAAAAATAACTAAGAAAGAAATTCAAATCAACATTTTTGAAGTTAAAAGACCAGAGCTAGATGCAAGATTGGTTGCTGATGGTGTTGCAAGACAATTAGAAGCTAGAATTTCTTTTAGAAGAGCTATAAAAATGGCAATTGCTGGTACGATGAGAATGGGTGCAGAAGGAATAAAAATTAAAATTTCAGGTCGTTTGAATGGTGCTGAGATGGCACGTTCAGAAATGTACAAAGATGGTAGAACACCATTGCATACATTTAGAGCTGATATTGACTACGCAATCTCAGAAGCACATACAACTTATGGTAGAATAGGAATTAAGGTTTGGATTTGTAGAGGTGAAGTTTATGGCAAAAGAGATTTATCTCCAAACATAGGTGTATCTACTTCAGGTGGAAACAATAATAGTGGAAATGACCGTAAGCCAGCATCAGCTAAAAGAAAGAAAAAGTAATTGAATAAAATAAAAGGAAATGTTACAGCCTAAAAGAACAAAATTTAGAAGAGTACAGAAAGGTAGAAATCGTGGTATTGCTCATAGAGGCTCTACTATTTCATTTGGATCTTTCGGTCTTAAGTCTTTGGAACCAGGATGGATCACATCACGCCAAATAGAAGCTTCACGTATCGCCGTTACACGATACATGAAACGTGAGGGAAAGGTATGGATTCGTATTTTCCCTGACAAACCGGTAACCTCTAAACCGGCAGAGGTACGTATGGGTAAAGGTAAAGGAGCACCAAGTCATTGGGTTGCGGTTATCAAACCAGGTCGTATTATGTTTGAAGCGGATGGTGTTCCATACGAGATTGCAAAAGAAGCAATGCGATTGGCTGCGCAGAAGCTACCAGTAAAATGCAAATTCGTTGTTCGCAACGATTATGTTTTACCTGCTTAATTAATTATTATGAAAAAACAAGAAATCGCAAAATTGTCTTTGGAAGGTCTTAAAAAGGAAATCATTAATTTGAAAGGTCAATTAGTGAGTTTAAAATTAACTCACAAAATGGCTCCAATTGAGAACCCATTGAGAATTAAAGGAATGCGAAGAGAAATCGCACGTTTGAGTACAGAATTAACAAACCGTTCAACTCAGGCTTAGTGCTTGTTATTTAAAAAGCATTTATGGAAAAGAGGAATTTAAGAAAAGAGAGAGTCGGGATTGTAACGAGTAACAAAATGGATAAGTCTATTGTTGTTGCTGTTGAACGTAAAGTGAAACACCCGAAGTATGGTAAGTTCGTGAAAAAAACTACCAAATTCGTAGCTCATGATGAGAAAAATGATTGTCAAGCAGGAGATGTTGTGAAAATCATGGAAACCCGTCCATTGAGTAAAACGAAAAATTGGAGATTAGTAGAAATTATCGAAAGAGCTAAATAAACTGAGAAATGATACAAACAGAATCGAGACTTTCAGTTGCTGATAATTCAGGTGCAAAAGAAGTACTTTGCATCAGAGTATTAGGCGGTACGAAAAGACGTTATGCGTCCGTAGGTGATAAAATAGTTGTTGCAGTAAAAAGCGCGATGCCTAATGGAGCAGTTAAAAAAGGAACAGTTGCAAAAGCTGTTGTAGTTAGAACTAAAAAAGAAGTAAGACGTCCAGATGGATCTTACATCCGTTTTGATGATAATGCTTGTGTAATTTTAAATCAGGCAGGTGAAATGAGAGGAACTCGTATCTTCGGACCTGTTGCACGTGAGCTTAGAGAGAATAACTACATGAAAATTGTATCACTAGCACCAGAGGTGTTATAAATCTTTAAACATGCAAAAGAAATTACACATAAAAGTTGGTGACACTGTTAAAGTAATTAGTGGTGAATCAAAAGGTCAAGAAGGAAAAGTTTTAACTATTGATCGCAATAAAATGCGTGCTGTTGTTGAAGGTGTTAATATGATTAAAAAACACAACAAACCTAGCGCATCTAATCCTCAAGGTGGTATTGAGGAAAAAGAAGGTACTATTCATATTTCAAACTTAATGGTTGTTGTGAATGGTGAACCAAGTCGTATCGGAAGAAAGCTTAACGACAAAGGAAATTTAGTACGTTTTTCAAAGAAATCAGGGGAGGTGATTAAATAATGAGCTATACACCAAGATTAAAAGCAAAATATAGCGAAGAAATTATCGCTTCGTTAACTGAAAAATTTGGTTACAAATCTGTAATGAGAGTACCAAAATTAGAAAAAATTATTCTTAGCCAAGGAATGGGTGATGCTGTTGCTGATAAGAAATTAATTGAAAGTGCTGCCGCAGATTTAGCGAGAATTGCAGGTCAAAAAGCAATAACCACTTTATCTAAAAAAGATATTTCTAACTTTAAGTTGAGAAAAGGAATGCCAATTGGTACTAAAGTAACTTTAAGAGGCGATAAAATGTACGATTTCTTAGATCGTTTAATCTCTGTAGCCTTACCAAGAACACGAGACTTTAGAGGAATCAGCCCAAAAGGTTTTGATGGTCGTGGAAATTTCAACTTAGGAATCAAAGAACATATCATTTTTCCTGAAATTGATATTGACAAAGTAAACAAAATATTGGGAATGGACATTACATTTGTAACTTCTGCCCCTAGTGATGAAGAGGCTAAAGTATTACTAGACGCATTTGGATTTCCATTTACAAAAAAATAATTAGAGATGGCAAAAGAATCAATGAAAGCGCGTGAGCGCAAAAGAGAAAAATTGGTGACTCGATACGCTAAGAAAAGAGAAGAGTTAACTAAAGTTTTGAAATCAACAGATGCTTCTGAAGATATTCAATCTGCAAAATGGGATGCTATGATGGCACTTCAAAAGCTTCCTGCTAATTCCTCTAAAGTAAGAAAACACAATCGTTGTGGTCTTACTGGTCGTCCAAGAGGATATATGCGTCAATTTGGTATTTCTCGTGTAACTTTCAGAGAAATGGCTTTGTCTGGGAAAATCCCAGGAGTGAAAAAAGGAAGTTGGTAATTAAGTAATATTAGGAAAATGAATACAGATCCAATAGCAGATTATTTAACCAGAATCAGAAACGCAAGTTCTGCTGGTTTGAAAATGGTAGAAATCCCAAGTTCAAATATTAAACGAGCAATGACTCAAATTTTATTTGACCAAGGTTATATCTTAAACTATAAGTTTGAAGAAGACAACAAACAAGGAACAATTAAGATTGCCCTTAAATACAATCAATCGACGCGTGTGCCAGTTATCACAAAACTTCAAAGAGCCTCTAGACCAGGTTTAAGAAAGTATAGTGGTAGCGAAGACATGCCAAGAATCTTGAATGGTTTAGGTATTGCAATCGTTTCAACCTCTAAAGGTGTGATTACAGATAAGGAGGCAAGAAAGTTGAATGTTGGTGGCGAAGTTCTTTGCTACGTATATTAAAAATAAACAATTAAGAAATGTCAAGAATAGGTAAAGCACCAGTTACAATTCCAAACGACGTACAAGTTACGATGACTGGAAATGTTATCACAGTGAAAGGAAAGAAGGGTGAACTTCACCAAGAGATTGATCCTGTAATCTCAATTAATATTGAAGATGGAATCATCACTTTTACTAGAAGTTCAGATGCGCCTGATCAAAGATCTAAACATGGTTTGTACAGAGCTATTGTACAAAATATGATAGTTGGAGTATCAGAAGGTTTCAAAAAACAAATGGAAATTATCGGAGTAGGTTACAGAGCAAGTGCTACAGGTCAACAACTGGAGTTGGCTTTAGGTTTCTCTCATGCTATAATTTTTGAAATTCCATCTCAAATTACAGTAACAACTTTAACTGAAAAAGGTAAAGCGCCGGTTGTAACTCTGGAGTCTTTTGATAAACAATTGTTAGGTCAAGTAGCAGCAAAAATTCGCTCGTTTAGAAAACCTGAACCTTATAAAGGAAAAGGTATCCGTTTTGTGGGTGAAGAAATTCGTAGAAAAGCAGGTAAATCTGCTGGTAAAAAATAATACTAGATAATAATATTATGGCACTAAATAAAGTACTAAGAAGAGCGAAAATTAAACGAAGAATTCGCAAGAAAATTACAGGGACTGCTGTTACTCCTAGATTAACTGTTTTCAGAAGTAATAAACAAATTTATGCGCAATTAATTGATGATGCTACTGGAAAAACATTAGCTTCAGCTGGTTCATTAAAAATGGACGATGCTCAAAAAGTTGCAAAATTAAACCAAGCATCGATTGTTGGTAAGGCAATCGCTGAAAAAGCAATTAAAGCAGGTATATCAACAGTAGTTTTTGATCGTAACGGTTACTTGTATCATGGTAGAATTAAGTCATTGGCTGATTCTGCTAGAGAAGGTGGACTTAAATTTTAATAAAAATGGGAGCTCAAACAATAAACAGAGTTAAATCAGCAGATATCGAGTTAAAAGACAAACTTGTTGCTGTAAACAGAGTTACGAAAGTAACAAAAGGTGGTAGAACATTCAGTTTCTCAGCAATCGTTGTAGTTGGTGATGAAAATGGTGTTGTTGGACACGGACTTGGAAAAGCAAAAGAAGTAACGGAAGCAATTACTAAAGGAATTGACGATGCGAAAAAGAATTTAATAAAAGTTCCTATTCTACGTGGTACTGTTCCTCATACTCAAAAAGGAAAATATGGTGGTGCAGAAGTTCTGCTGAAACCTGCAACTGAAGGTACAGGAGTAATTGCTGGAGGTGCGATGCGCGCAGTTTTAGAAAGCGTTGGAGTACATAACGTATTAGCAAAATCCCAAGGTTCATCAAACCCGCACAACGTTGTTAAAGCTACAATTGATGCACTATCTAAAATGAGAGATGCGATTGCAGTTGCAAGACAAAGAGGAATTACACTTGATAAAGTTTACCACGGTTAAAAAAATTGCGATATGAGCACAATTAAAATTAAACAAGTAAAAAGCGCCATCAAAAGACCTGCTGATCAAAAAGCAACTATAAAGGCTTTAGGATTTAGTCGCTTAAATCAAATAATAGAAAAAGAGGGAACACCTCAAATTCTAGGAATGATTAATAAGGTGAAGCACCTTATCACAATTGTTGAATAAGAAAAATTTTAGAAAAAATGAATTTACATAATCTTACACCTGCAAAAGGCTCTGTTAAAAGAGAAAAAAGAATTGCTCGCGGACAAGGTTCTGGTCATGGTGGTACTTCAACACGTGGTCACAAAGGAGCTAAATCAAGATCAGGTTATAAAACTAAGATAGGTTTCGAAGGTGGACAAATGCCATTACAACGAAGAGTTCCTAAATTTGGCTTTAAAAATATCAATCGCGTTGAGTACAAAGCAGTAAATCTAGATATTTTAGAGTATCTTGCCACTACAAAAGGCATAACAGAATTCACTCCAGAGGTTTTGAAAGATAACGGTTTATTGTCTAACAATGAATTAGTTAAAGTACTTGGAAGAGGTGACTTAAAAACGAAAATAACTGTATCTGCTAACGGTTTTTCAACTGCTGCTATTGAAGCAATTGAAGCTAATGGTGGTACATGTTCAAAAATCTAACTATCTTTGCAAACTTTTAGATGAAACGATTTATACAAAACATACAAAATATTTGGAAAGTTGAAGAGCTTCGTAACCGAATAGTTTTGACTTTAGGGCTAATACTAGTTTATAGAGTTGGTTCGTTCATCATCATTCCTGGTGTGAATTACGAAGCATTATCAACTAAACAAGCTACCCAAAATACACTTGAAACCTTGCTTTCATTATTTTCTGGTGGTGGTTTTACAAATGCGTCAGTGATGGCATTAGGAATTATGCCTTACATTAGCGCATCTATAATCATGCAACTTTTAGGAATGGCTGTTCCAGCTGTTCAAAAAATGCAAAACGAAGGTGAGTCAGGTAGAAAGCAAATTAATAATTATACCAGAATCTTGACAATAATTATTTGTGCACTTCAAGCTCCAAGTTATTTATCACTTTACGTGCAACAAAAAGGGGCTATGCCACTTGAAGCAACACCATTTTGGTGGACGCAAACAATACTAATCTTAATTGCTGGTTCAATGTTTGCTGTTTGGTTAGGTGAAAGAATAACTGAGAAAGGAATTGGAAACGGTATTTCATTATTAATTACAGTTGGTATTTTATCAAGACTTCCAGGTGCTTTCTTTGCTGAGTTTGGTCAATCAGTTCAAGCTGGTAACTTAATAAAATTGGTTTTGGAAGTTGTAGCATTTATGCTTGTTGTTTTAGTGACAATTTTGATTGTACAAGGAGTGCGTCAGATTCCTTTAAATACAGCCAAAAGGGTTGTTGGAGCAAGAAATGTAGATGAAAGAAGTGCAAGAAGTTATTTACCTATAAAAGTTAATGCTAGTGGTGTAATGCCAATCATTTTTGCTCAAGCAATTATGACCATTCCTGTAATGATATATACCAGTGCTACAGATTCAGCCAACTCAGGTGGTGCAATTCAAAGATCGTTAGGAGATGTATATGGTTTAAGTTACAATCTTTTACTATGCGTTCTGATCATCGTATTTACATACTTCTACACAGCAATAATGATTAATCCAAGCAAGATTGCTGACGATTTAAAAAGAAGCGGTGGATTCATTCCAGGTGTTAGACCAGGTGAAGAAACGGCAGAACATATTGATACAGTTGTTACTAGAATTACATTCCCGGGCTCGTTATTTCTAGCTTTAATAGCAGTTCTTCCATCAATTGCTAAGTTGGCAGGAGTAAATGACGGTTTTGCTATGTTTTTCGGAGGTACTTCAATATTAATTATGGTAGGTGTTGTTTTGGATACACTACAGCAAATAGAAACTTATCAATTAAATCGTCACATGGATGGTTTAATGGAAGGTACAAGAGTTAGAGGTAGAAGAGACGCAAACGAATTATCTGGGTTTTAAAATATGGCAAAACAATCATCAATTGAGCAAGATGGAGTAATACTCGAAGCATTACCAAATGCAATGTTTAGAGTAGAATTGGAAAATGGGCATGTATTAACGGCACATATTTCAGGAAAGATGAGAATGTTTTACATTAAAATATTGCCTGGTGACAGAGTTAAAGTAGAAATGTCTCCATACGATTTAACGAAAGGAAGAATATCTTTTAGATATAAATAATAAAAAAACAGAAAATGAAAGTAAGAGCATCCGTAAAAAAGAGAACAGCTGACTGTAAAATTGTTAAACGTAAAGGTAGAGTTTACGTTATAAACAAAAAGAATCCAAAATTAAAACAACGTCAAGGTTAATTTAATAAGAATATGGCACGTATTGCAGGTATTGACTTACCAAAAAACAAAAGAGGTGTAATTGGTTTAACTTACATCTATGGCATCGGAAGAAGTACTTCTCAGAAAATTTTGAAGGACAACGGAATAGATGAAAACATTAAAGTGAATGATTGGAATGATGATCAATTATCAGCTATCCGTAATTCAGTTAACGAAGTTAAAACAGAAGGCCAATTGCGCTCTGAAGTTCAATTAAACATCAAACGTTTAATGGATATAGGATGTACAAGAGGAATTCGTCATAGAGCTGGTCTTCCTTTGAGAGGACAAAGAACTAAGAATAACTCAAGAACAAGAAAAGGTAAGAGAAAGACAGTTGCAAATAAGAAAAAAGCAACTAAATAATAGATAGTATTATGGCAAAAACGAATCAAAAAAAGAAGAAAAACGTTAAAGTTGAGGCAGCTGGAGAAGCACACATCCAAGCTAGTTTCAATAATGTTATCATTTCGTTGACAAACAATGCTGGTCAAGTAATTTCTTGGTCATCTGCAGGTAAAATGGGCTTTAAAGGTTCTAAAAAGAATACACCTTACGCTGCTCAAGTTGCGGCTGAAGATGCATCTAAAGAAGCTCATGACTTTGGCTTGAGAAGAGTTAAAGTTTACGTTAAAGGTCCAGGTGCAGGTAGAGAATCTGCCATTAGAGCAATACACAACACAGGAATCGAAGTAACTGAAATTATTGATGTTACTCCACTTCCTCACAATGGTTGTCGTCCACCGAAAAGAAGAAGAGTTTAGTAAAGTAACAAACACAGGGAAACATATCATCGAAGGAATGCCTTAATTCATGATTCCCAATTAAATTTTATATATGGCAAGATACACAGGTCCTAAATCAAAAATTGCACGTAGATTTCGTGATCCAATTTTTGGCGCTGACAAAGCGTTGGACAGAAGAGCCTACGGTCCAGGGCAACATGGTCCATCAAAAAGAAGAGGCGGAAAACAATCAGAATACGCTATTCAACTTGGTGAAAAACAAAAAGCTAAATATACTTACGGTATATTAGAGCGCCAATTTGCTAATTTATTTGAGAAAGCATCTCGAATGAAAGGTATTACAGGTGAAGTTCTTCTTCAATTATGCGAAGCAAGACTAGATAATACTGTTTACAGACTAGGAATTTCGCCTACAAGAAGAGGAGCTAGACAATTAGTATCTCACAAACACATAACAGTTAACGGTGAAGTAGTAAATATTCCATCTTATACTTTAAAAGTTGGCGACGTTGTTGGTGTAAGAGAAAAATCTAAATCATTAGAAGCTATTACAAGTTCATTGGCTGCTAGTTCGAAAAAATACGAATGGCTAGATTGGGATAAATCTACTTTAAGTGGAAAAGTTTTAAATACTCCATCAAGGGAATTAATTCCAGAAAATATAAAAGAACAATTGATAGTCGAATTATATTCTAAATAATATATAAGCAAGAAAATGGCAATATTGGATTTTCAAAAACCGGATAAAGTAATTATGAATCACTCCGATGAGTTC
>RFNX01000180.1 GCA_009926905.1 Flavobacteriales bacterium | reverse complement strand
GGAATGATGGAATGATGGAATGATGGAATGATGGAATGATGGATTTGAAAATTTGAAAATGTGACGATTTGAAAATGCAGGCAAAAATGACTTAAAATTCTGTTTCTTTTTTAGATATTCGTTTCTTTCAATTTTACTTCAATTAAGCATTGAACATTAAAAATCAACCATTAATAAATTTCATTTCCTTCCAACTCTTCTTCTTTGATCATTCGGTCACTTGCGTATTTAAGTTGTAAACCTTGCAAGAAATTTCTTAAAAATTGGTCTTTGCACAAGCGAAAATGCTGGTGGTCAGGTTTTCTGAAAAAGGCACTTAACTCGTGTTTACTTATGCGCATTTCGACCAAATTGTAAATATCGAGTATGTCTTCGTCTTTGTAATTTAAAGCGATTTTCAGTTTGCGAAAAATAGTATTGTTCGTTAATTTCTTTTCCGCTACAGGCGTTTCTCCATCTTTTTTACCTCTATTTTCAATGATAAAGCCATTTAGAAAATACGCCAAATTTTGGTCATTCAGATTTTTAAAGTCATCATGATCGTCGCGTTTTAACCAATCACTTATTTCTGCTCGCGTCGTTTCTTTTCCAGCTTTTCTGAACAAATCAATCATTTTATCGTCGTTGAAATCGAAAGTAAAGCGCAAGCGGCGCATGATGCTATTATTCGTCATGAAAATTCTTTTTTTTCAAAGGTAAGTTTTGAGCTTGAAATTCACACTTATATCTGTGTCAACTTCCAATCTTTTTGTTGTTTTTCGTTCTGAAAGGTCCAAGCGAGTAGGTGACTAATTTTATTTCCTTGACTCATTTGAATCGTTTTCACCTCAAAAACCCCAACAGATTTTAGAGTTTTGTACAATTTCGGTAAATTATCTTTTTTGGAAATCAAACTTGTAAACCATAAACAGGAATTGCTGAATAATTTGCTTTCAATAATCATTGATTTTACAAATCTCTCTTCGCCACCATCACACCACAATTCATTGTTTTGTCCTCCAAAATTGAGAACAACCTTAGCATTTTTTTGATTTTTAAGATTACTTATTTTTCGTTGACTTCCTGTTTGTGCTTCTAATGCTGAGGAATGAAAAGGTGGATTGCAAATACTTAAGTCAAATCGCTCATTTTCAGATAGTATCCCTTTAAAAATCGAGCTTGTGTTTAATTGCAAACGCAGTTCTAATTTATCTTTCAAAATGCGATTGTTCGATGCAATTTGTAGTGCGTTTTCAATTGCAATCGGATCGATGTCAGAACCCACAAAACTCCAGTCATAACTAGAAATCCCAATAATTGGATAAACACAATTTGCACCTACACCAATGTCCAAACATTTTACGTTTTTTTTGCCTTTAACTAAATCAGCAACATAATGAATGTAATCGGCACGTCCTGGAATTGGTGGACACAAATAATTCATTGGAAGTTCCCAAAAATCGATTTTGTAAAAGTGTTTTAAAAGCGCTTTGTTTAGAAATTTTACAGCTTCTGGATCAAAAAAATCTATCGATTCATTGCCATAATCGTTTAATCTGACAAAAGATTTCAATTCTGGAAGTGTTTCAATTAATGCTTGAAAATCATATTGTTCCTGATGAAGATTTCTAGGATGTAGGTTGTTTTTAGTTGGCTTTTTACTGTCTGACACAAAGTAAAAGTAAGCAATAATCTCAAAGTTTATTAAAAGGATATTTAGAATTCATTCAATTTTGGCCATAATATCCTTAATTTTAAAAACTGATTTTTAATTCCAGAAAATGCACAAACTACTTCTAATTTTTCTTCTTATGTCGAATGTCTTTTTTGCACAACGCGAGCTAACGTGGGAGTTTTACAACACGAATAAAAAAGCGTGGCAAGATTTCGGAAAAGCAGGAAGTATTCAAGAGAAATTCCTTGAATCAAAAGAACTTCCAGACCCATTTTATGGCACAAACGAAGAAAAATACGATTGGATTGAAAACCAAAAATGGGAATTAAAATCAAAATTCTATTTATCTGAAGATGAGTTCAAAGCAGCGAAATTAGAATTGTATTTTCTCAATATTGATGTTTACGCTGAAGTTTTTGTGAATGAGAAATTGATTTATTCTGCTGGAAATTTTCATCATCCTCATACGGTTGAAATTCAATCAAATGTACATTGTGGTTACAACGACGTAAAAGTCATTTTTACTCCTCCAATTCTTTATCACAAAGAGCGTTTCGAAAAAGAATCTTTTCATTATCCTGCACCGAACGACCCAAATAAAGTCAAAGCTGCACCTTTATCACGTAAACCTCAATATCAATTCGGTTGGGATTGGGCATTGAGAATGAATACGATGGGATTTTCAAAACCTGTTCAATTACGCATTGGAAAAGAAAATGCGATTGAAAATTGTTCCGTTTCGACCAAAGATTATAACGATAAATATGCGGTGGTAACCTACCATTTGTCATTGAAAAATAAGGATGCAAAATTCACTTTGAAATCGGCGAATTTAGGAGTTATTGAACCAGAAGATGTTTTTTTGAAAGATGGAATATTTAAAGTTGACGTTAAAATCAATGATCCTAAAATGTGGTGGCCGATTGGTTTTGGTGGACAGCATTTGTATCAGGACACTTTAAGATTGTACAATGAAAAGAAAGAATTAGTTGATGAGAAAATCGTCCAATTTGGAATTCGAAAAGCAGAATTAGTGCAGCTAAAAGACAAATGGGGTACAAGCTATGAAATTCATGTAAACGGCATTCCAATTTTCTGTAAAGGCGCAGATTACATCCCTCAATCTGTTTTTCCAGCAGCAGTGAAAGATGTAGATATCGTAAATATGATTGACCAAATGGTTGCTTCAAATTTCAATATGGTACGCGTTTGGGGAGGTGGCTATTATCCCGATGAAATTTTCTTTAATACCTGTGATGAAAAAGGAATCATGGTCTGGGAAGATTTGATGTTTGCTTGCGCCATGTATCCCGGTGATAAAGAATTTCTAGCTTCGGTAGAAACTGAATTGAATCACCAAATGCCGCGCATTTCTGCTCACCCAAGCGTCGTTTTGATAAATGGAAATAATGAAGTAGATGTCGCTTGGAAAAATTGGGGATTTCAATCGCAGTATAAATTGAATGAAGCAGACCAAAAAGTGATTCTAAAGGCCTACGACGACTTGTTTAAAGATTTGGCAGTGAAGGTTATCAATAAATGGACAAACACAAATTATATTCACACTTCGCCTTTAAGTAATTGGGGAAATGACGATTTTTATAACCACGGTTCGCAACATTATTGGGGTGTTTGGCACGGAAAAGATCCCATGTCAGATTTTGCGAAAAAGATAGGTCGATTCAATGCTGAATATGGCTTTCAGAGTTTTCCTGAATTTTCAACGATGAACCAATTTTCTGAGAAATCAGATTGGTCTTTGCAATCGAAAGTGATGAAACACCACCAAAAAAGCTACGTTGGAAATGGAATGATTGAAAAGCACGCTAATTTACTTTTTGGTAAAACCAAAGATTTTGAGCAGTTTGTTTATTATTCGCAATTGACACAAGCGTATGCGGTTTCTTCAGCTGTGGCAGGACACCGTTTGGATGCACCGCGTTGTATGGGAACATTGTACTGGCAATTGAACGATTGTTGGCCCGCACCAACTTGGTCGAGTATTGATTACTATGGCAATTGGAAAGCCTTGCAATACGCAGTTCGTGACGATTACAGAACGATTGCCATTTTGAAAAAAACAAGCGAAAAAGGGGAGGTGAGTCTTTTTGTAAAGTCGGATGAAATAGCAAATCAGCTTTTAAAAGTAGAAGTGGAAACCTTTGATTTGACAGGAAAATCGTTGGAAGTTCAAACAAATAACATCGAATTGAAATACCAAGGAAACCAAGAAATTTGGATTCAGAAAACGGCAAAATTTGCAAAAGATGTGTTAGTGAAAGTAACTTTAAATGACGGCTATTCCCGTGATTTCTTAGTTTCAACTAAAAAAGCTTTCAATGCAAAACCAATTTCGTTGACCTTAGAAAATGTCGATTTGAAAGCCAAAACAGCGGAAGTGAAAGTGGTGGTGAAATCGTTTGTTGCTGATTTTTGGTTGTACTCCATGCAAACAGGGGTGAAGTTCGATCGCAATTTTGTGAATTTACTTCCTGGAACACATACATTTAAGATTCATTTTGAATCCGCACCGAAATTGGAAGACTTCAGCTATAAGTTAAGATAAACGTCGTTAGTGTTAATAAAACTTACGATTGTAACTTATTAGAATTGAATGCGTAAATTAGTTCCCCTATGGAAAAAATATTTCAATTCAATTATACCTTGCTTGACTCTTGGAAATCCTTGAGTGACGAGCATATAGCTTTAGTCGAAAAAGCTTACGAATCAATGGAGAGAGCCTATGCTCCTTATAGCAAATTCAAGGTTGGAGCAGCAGCAAAATTATCGAATGGAACTGTTGTACTTGGTAACAATCAAGAAAACATTGCCTATCCTTCTGGATTGTGTGCAGAACGCGTTGCCTTGTTTTATGCAGGAGCTAATTTTCCGAATGAAGAAGTAGACGTCATTGTCATTGTAGCGCGAGGCGAATTGATGCCCGACAAACAGTTACTTTCACCTTGTGGTTCGTGTCGTCAAGTGATGTTGGAAACAGAGAACCGTCAATCAAAACCGATGAAAGTTATTTTGGTAAACCAAGACGAACGTACAATGATTATCAACTCCGTTCAACATTTGTTACCCTTCGGTTTTGGAACTTTTGATTAACACCTACACCACCTAAATTGATTTTTTTACGTCTTTAAAGAAAAACATCAAAATGAAAAGCGTTTATCTTTTTCTAACTCTTGTTTCACTTGCTATGCTTACATCTTGTAAAAAAGAAAAGGTGCGCGTAACACCTGATTGCATTTGGACTAAAATCACAGCGTTCGATTCAACATATAATTGTGCGGAGGCAAAAGTGGACAAATATTTATTTCAAGGTGAAACTGTTTATGTATTTGATCCCGGAGTTTGTAGTCAAGCGGACATGACTTCAGAAGTCATCAATCAAAATTGCGAGACCTTAGGTTATTTGGGCGGTTTGATTGGAAATACAACTATTAATGGGGAGAATTTCTCATCAGCTCAGTTTCAAGAAACCATCTGGCATAAGTAGTTTTTTTAGCGCCATTTCCGCCTACAACTTCAAGTTTTCTCCGATTATTTCTACGTCACTTTAAGCCTCAAGTGAGCTACAGCTATAGGGATGCGAGTGAGTTAATTTTCAAATTCGATAGAAGAATCTTGAAAAGTAACCGCAAATATTCTCTGAATAAGTTGTTTCTTCAAAACTACTACGAGAGATTGCAAAAAATCTACCATGAATTAAAAAGACACAACAATTTATTGATAGAGACGCGCAAGCTACAATCGCAATCTTTTGATTTTTTATATTTCTAAACACACAATTTATCATAAATCATTACGTTTGTAGTGCATGCGATTTTTGATTTTTATTCTTTTTATTTATCCGATAACTGTATTTTCACAAAATTCGGTTGGTTCCAATGGTTTTGCTTTTTTGGGTGGTAGTTATTCTGCTCGAAGCATTGGTGTAGGAGGGAATTTGATCAGTGTTGCGGATAATGATTTAAGTTTAGCCAACGACAATCCAGCTGTTTTAACAGAAAAAATGAATGGAATGATGCATGTCAATCAAGGACTTTTGCCATCAGGAATCAATTATGGTGCAGTGAATTATGCCATAAAATCTAAAATCGGTGTTTTTGCTCCCACCTTGAAATATGTGAGTTACGGTCAGTTTACAGAAACGGACGAAACGGGTCGCGAATTAGGAAAATTTAAAGCATCGGATTATTCTTTAGGTGTGAATTATGGACGCACTTTAAATAAAGTAATTCAATTGGGCGCTTCTGCAAATTTGATAGGTTCTAATTTGGAAACATATTCTGCTTATGGTTTTAATGTAGGTTTTGGCGCAATTATTACGCATCCAAATCAGTTAATTTCTGGTGGATTTGCAGTTAGAAATATAGGTTTCGTTTTCAAACAATATACATCGAATACAAAAACAAGCCTGCCAATTGATGTACAGGCAGCATTTTCATTGAAATTAAAACACGCACCGTTTCGATTTACTGTTTTGGGTCATCATTTAAATCAGTGGAATATTGTTTATCAAGACCCAAATTTAAAGCCGACGTATGATGCTTTGACTGGCGATTCAATCCCAGTGAAAGCAGTTGGTTTTGGTGAGAAATTGGCGCATCATTTGAATTTTCAATTGGAATTATTGGCTAAGAATTTTAACCTTCGTATGGGTTTTGATTACCACAGAAGGCAACAATTGAAAGTATTCGAACGACCAGGAATGGCTGGTTTTTCGCTGGGACTTGGTATGAAATTTAAGAAATTCAACATAGATTATGGCGTCATGCTTTATTCTAAAGCTGGTCAAAATCATTCGTTGGGAATTTCATCTCAAATAAGCAATTGGTTGAAGAAGAAGTAGTTTTATAATGTTTCTTCAACCTTCGATAAAAATTTCAAAATTCTCAATAAATCGTAAAGAAGTTTTCTCATTTTTTCAATTAAGAAAAAACAAAGTAAAATTTATTGAGAAAACAACTAACTATTTTTTGTAAAACGGCAATTTAGTTACTTTTGCTTTCACACCTTTTTCACGGATTTCGATGAAAATTTCTGATTCCAAAGCGCTGTGTTCCTTAGTAACGTAACCCAAACCGATTCCAATTTTCATGCTTGGAGACATCGTTCCTGAAGTCACTTTTCCGATTACATTTCCAGATGCATCTATAATAGGGTAGTCGTGGCGTGGAATTCCTCTTTCAATCATTTCAAATGCAACCAATTTACGAGTTACCCCTTCTTCTTTTTGTTTTTTCAAAAATTCAGAATCAGTAAATTCTTTTGTGAATTTCGTGATCCAACCCAAGCCAGCTTCTAATGGTGAAGTTGTATCGTCGATGTCGTTTCCGTATAAACAGAATCCCATTTCTAAACGCAATGTGTCTCTAGCTGCCAAACCGATTGGTTTAATTCCAAAATCAGCACCAGCTTTGAAAACTTCATTCCAAACGTGTTCCACATCTTCATTTTTTACATAAATCTCAAAACCGCCTGAACCAGTATAACCTGTAGCTGAAACCATGATGTTTTCAATTCCTGCAAAAGTTCCTTTTGTAAAAGTATAGTAAACCATTTCAGACAAATTAATATCTGTCAACGATTGCATTGCTTCAGCAGCTTTCGGTCCTTGAATCGCTAAAAGAGAATAAGAATCTGAAACGTTTTCCATTTCCACATCTAAATCATTTAACGAAGAAATCCAATTCCAGTCTTTATCAATATTAGATGCATTCACAACGATAAAAAACTCGTTTGCATTCACACGATAAATAATTAAATCGTCAACGATTCCACCTTTTCCGTTCGGCATACAAGTATATTGTGCTTTTCCGTCCACCAAAACACTTGCATCATTTGAAGCAAATTTTTGAATCAACGCCAATGCATTCGATCCACGTAAAATAAATTCTCCCATGTGAGAAACGTCAAATACCCCAACCGCATTGCGAACCGTTTCGTGTTCTGCATTTACTCCTTCGTATTGAACAGGCATGTTGTAACCAGCAAATGGAACCATTTTCGCTCCCAATTCGATGTGTTTGTGTGATAGGGCTGTGTTTTTCATTTTTTTTAGGATATTAGGACTTTAGGATATTATGAGTGAATGACTTTATGAGAGAATGACATTTTGAGAAACGAGAGTTCGCCTCGGCGAAGAGAAATGAGAGAATGAAAAATAATCCGCAATAATCAATCCGTAATCCGAAATCTTACTTTTCATTCTTAATTTAATTTTTAACACGCTCCACGTAAACTCCTGTTCTTGTATCGATTTTAATTATTTCACCGTTGTCAATAAACAAAGGAACTTTCACTTCTGCTCCAGTTGCAATTGTTGCAGGTTTCATTGAGTTAGTTGCAGTATCACCTTTAACTCCCGGCTCAGTGTAAGTCACTTCTGAAATAATGTACATTGGTAAATCAACTACTAAAGGTGTTTCTTCTTCAGCATGGAACAAAATATTTACAATCATTCCTTCTTGTAAGAAACCTGGTTTTTCAACCATTTTCAAAGGAATATTTACTTGTTCAAACGATTCATTATTCATAAAAACATAAGCATCAGCTTCTTGATATAAATATTGATATTCACGATTTTCAATGCGAACGATATCGATTTTATGTCCAGCTGAAAACGTATTGTCAAGAACTTTTCCAGATTCAATTTGGCGCATTTTTGTACGCACAAATGCCGGCCCTTTTCCTGGTTTTACATGTTGAAATTCAATAATTTGATATAATTTATCGTTGTGACGGATGCACAAACCATTGCGAATATCTGCTGTGTTAGCCATAATGAGTTTTTAAAATTTGGTGCAAAGATACATTTTTGAACGAAATGCAACTATTTCAACTTTGAATAATCCTTTTTTTAAGAATTCCATTAACTTTAGTCTCAATTAAAACTAAATTATGAAAAAAATTACTCTTTTTGCATCTGTTTTGTTTGCTTCCAATCTTGTATTTGGGCAATTATTTACGGATAATTTCGACAGTTACGCCGCTGGAAGTTACCTAGGACCACAATCTGTTTCATGGTCAACTTGGTCTGGA
>RFNX01000341.1 GCA_009926905.1 Flavobacteriales bacterium | reverse complement strand
CTGTAAGTAAGATTACTACAATTCCTCCAGCCAATGCAACTCCGCCCATAAACGCTCCAAATCCAGTTGCTTTTGAATTGTAAAATTGGTTTGGAAGCGTATTCAATAAATTATCTGGTGAAGCTTGAGTTTCAATGATGTTATTGATCCAAAAAGTATTGTCAAAAAAGCGAGGACTAGTAAATTGCTCATTTGTTGCTGTCGTTAAAAAACTTCTGAATTCCAATGGCGATGCATCTTGAGTGAAACTATAAAGTTTTCCATTCATGGATTCTACTTGCGTTGCAATTTGTACATTTTTTGCAGTCGATGTATCAGGAAGTTCAATCCATTGTTTTCGTAATTGAACAGGCGTATAAATGACTCCTGAATGAGGTGGAATAAAACTTATTCGTTCGTTTTTTACAATCACTCCGTTAGTCGTACTGTTAGTCGTAGAAATATTCTTTGTCCATTGATATTCAACACTTTCAGTATTTGATTTAATTGTCGCAGCATCCGACCAATAACTGAATCGCTGACCGTTTATAATAACTGAAGATTTACTCCAATCAACGTAAAGTGGCTGATTTAATTTATTGACAACATTGATTGTAACTGGACAACCTCTGCCTCTGAAATCATATCGAATCACAACACTATCCGTTTCAATAATATTCTCATTGATGTCAGCCCGATATGAATCGCCAACAACTGATACATATTGATATTTCTTGCAACTTGAAAGTAATTGAAGAAAAACCAAAGCAATTAAGGATAATTTCAAAACAGATTTAGTCATTGAGAAACGTTTAGCAGATAAAAATAATCACTTTTTCACATGTTTCGTAATCACAAAGCCATGCGAATGTTTTTCATCGGGAGCTTGATGACCTAAAATCGATTGTTCCCATTGGCTTTCATCGAATTCTGGGAAAAATGTATCTGCGCCAAAAACTCCTTGAACATACGTAATATACATTTCATCTATGCAATTTGATTCCAAGGCCATTTTGTAAATTTCCCCGCCACCAATGATAAAAATTGTACGTTCTGTTTCATTTTGAAAGGCATTTAAACAATCTTCCAACCCGTGAAAAATCATACAATTTGGAGCTTCAAAAGTCGTATTTCTTGTCAAAATAACATTTAAACGGTTGGAAAGCGGACGGTATTTTTCTGGAATTGAATCATAATTTCTTCGACCCATTACCACAATTTGTTCCTGTGTTGTTTCCTTGAAAAATTGCATATCAGCTGGCAAATGCCACATCAAATCGTTGTTTTTTCCGATTCCTCTTTCGGCATCCATTGCCACAATTAGTGCTACTTTCATGGTCTATACAGCTACAGCTGCTTTAATGTGTGGATGCGGGTCATAACCCACTAATTCAAAATCTTCAAATTTGAAGTCGAACAAATCCTTTACTTCAGGATTGATTTTCATCGTTGGTAATGGTCTGAAATCTCGCGTAAGTTGTAAATGAGTTTGCTCAATATGGTTGGAGTACAAATGTGCATCGCCCAACGTATGAACGAAATCTCCTGGCTGTAAACCGCAAACTTGCGCCATCATCATCGTCAATAAGGCATACGATGCGATGTTAAACGGAACTCCTAAAAAGGTGTCGGCACTGCGTTGATACAATTGACAACTCAATTTCCCTTCGGCCACATAAAACTGAAAAAAGGCGTGACAAGGCGGCAGTTTCATATTTTCAATTTCTCCTACATTCCAAGCAGAAACAATGATACGACGCGAATCAGGATTGTTTTTTATTTGGTCAATTACTTGCTTTATTTGGTCGATGTGACGTCCATCTGCCGTTGGCCAACTTCTCCATTGCGAACCATAAACTGGACCTAAATTTCCATTTTCATCTGCCCATTCGTCCCAAATCGAAACGTTGTTATCTTTTAAATATTGGATATTGGTATCGCCTTTTAAAAACCACAATAATTCATGAATAATGGAGCGTAAATGAAGCTTTTTGGTTGTTAAAACTGGAAATCCTTCATTCAAATCAAAGCGCATTTGGTAACCAAAAACTGAAATTGTTCCCGTTCCAGTTCGGTCTTCTTTTTTAACGCCGTTATCTAAAATATGCTGTAATAAATCGTGGTATTGTTTCATTCTAAGGTTGCAATTGAGAGAACGAAATTAGCTGAAATTCGGCAATTATTAATCGCTTTTAAGAATTAACTCGCAAACATTAATTCCAAATCAACCACAATTATTCCATTCTGCTGTTCTAAATTTTTCCTTACATTCGTTAAATGAAATCTATCTTATTGATTTTCGGGCTTTCATTTTCGCTTTTGGCAAGTGCACAAGGAGTAAAAGTGAAGAAAAAATATTTGAAAACTTATGAGGGTGTAATTCCTTCTTATGGGATCAATACGGGGACAGAAGTTGTAGAAGTGAGAGAAGAAAAAATTCAGATTTCATTGACGCAAGACAGTTTATATATTCAAATTGGAAAACTAATTTCCGGTGGAATTTACGAAGCATCAAAAGAAGAAAAAAACCAATATACGATTACAGGAACCATTGAAATCAGTGGGATTCCAGAATTGCTTTACGTCAATACAAAATCAAAAGAGCTGACACGTAAAGGTGTTTTTCCGCAACCAGATGTCATATTGAAGTTAGCTGATAAACCTAAAGAATAGGAAACCACAACACAAATGT
>RFNX01000451.1 GCA_009926905.1 Flavobacteriales bacterium | reverse complement strand
GGTTCCTTTCCAAGACTTATTTTATTAGGTTAATTTTGAAGAATTACTACTAAAAAGACTAAGAAAATTAACGCTTATCTTACAATAATCAACGTTGAAATTGAAAAACAGAACGGTAGATAATAAATAAAATTTATGCACTTTTAAATTTATATATTTGCCTGATGCTGCGTTGTATAATAATTGAGGATGAACAAAATGCTAGAGAATATCTAGGACATTTGGTCGAAAGGTATTTTAGTACTAAGTTGGTCGTTTTGGCAGCTTGCCCTTCTATTTCTGAAGGAGTAGAAGCAATAAAAAAGTTTCAACCAGATTTAGTTTTTTTGGACATTCAGATGCCTAACGAAAGAGGATTCAAATTGTTTGATTACTTTGATACTGTTAAGTTTGAGGTGATTTTCACAACAGCACACAAGGAATTTGCAATTGAAGCAATACAACATTCAGCTCAAGATTATTTGCTCAAACCAATAGGTCAATTGGATTTGGCTGAAGCAATAAAGCGACTTGAAAAGAAAAATGAACGTAAAAACATTTCATCTGACGTTGGTAGAATTATCGAACATTATAATGCTGATCCTTTCAATTTTGGTAAAATTGCTTTAGTAACCGAAAAAGGGTTCATTTTAGAAAAAATTGGAAATATACTATTTGCTGAAGCTCAAGGGAATTATACTAAAATTTACACATTTGATAATCGCACACTATTAGTAAGTAAAACGCTTCGTATCATTGAAGAAATGTTACCTCAAAAGTCTTTTTTTAGAATTCATAAATCCTATGTTGTAAATTTGAATTATCTTACAAAATATGATAAATCAATTGGTTTATTTGTTGAGTTGATTAATGGTACTAAATTACCCGTTTCGGTAAGAAACAATGCTGGACTGATTCATGCGATTACTTCTAAAGATTAGTTTTTTTCTTTTTTTTACGTTGAGTTGTACATTATTAACGGCTCAACGTTTTCCTTCTGTTCATTTAACCATCAAAGACGGATTGCCTTCCAATGCCGTTTATTGTGTTTTGAAAGATTCAAGGGGCATTATTTGGATTGGAACTGATGCTGGATTGGTAAAATACGACGGATTTCAACTAAAAACTTTTACCAAGAAAAATGGGCTTGCAGGAAATTTTATTCGCGACATCAAAGAAGATAAACAGGGTAATCTATGGATTGCTTGTTACGGTGATGGATTGTCAAAGTTTGACGGTAAGAAATATAAGAATTTCTCTACAAAAGATGGCTTAGTACATCAGGAAATTAGAAGATTATATTTTGACAAAAAACAACAACTTTGGATTGGAACTGAACGTGGAGTTTCGGTTTTGTCAAATAAGAAGTTTTACAATTACAATACTCCAAAATTTGATAGATACGATCGATTTCAAGTAATGCAGTTTTGGGAAGAAATGAACCAACTCTATTTTTTAAGTAGAACCCATGGCTACCATAAAACCCAATTAAAATCTGGAAAACTCCACTGCGAAAGCTTAGGGAAATTATTTTCTCAAATATTCTTTTTTAAAGTTGATGGAAACAGTTATTTCTCACACCATGACGGTTTGTCCGTTGATACCACAGCGAGTCATTTTCCGATTGATTTAACAAAAGTAAATCACGTAATAAGTTCAAACATTGTTTGGGATGTAATACATACAAAATTGGGAACCTTGTTAGCTGCAAACTCGGTCTATCGCATATCGGGTGGATTACTGTTATTGAAAAATGGAAAAATCACAGATGTTTCATCTCGTTTTGGAATTCAATCCAAACAATTATGGTCATTTTACAAAGATAAAAAGGAAGGTAAGTTGTGGGTAACAACACTCGACAATGGAGTTTACCTAATTGATGAAAATCCTGAGTTTTATAAAACAAAAACTTCTGACATAATTGACTATTGGGAAGATGATAATGTTCAAATTACAATGTCGACAAAGGGCTTAAGTATCCATCTTACAAATGGTTCAAACTATGAAATACCCCAAAAAGAATTTTATTTACAGACGGCGAAAAAACAAGTGATTTTTATTAGAGAAAACCCCAATCAACAGGATGTAATTAAAAAATTGGGGCAGCAACCTGTCAATCAGCAAAGCTTTCTATTTAAAAAAGTACAAGTTTTTGATGGGAAAATATATGTATCATCCAATGCTGGTTTTTTTGAAATATCGATGCAAGGGGAAATACTCAACGTCATTAACATTGAAACAGACCATTTTATTGTCAAGAAAAACTATGTACTCTATTATTGTCCTAATGGAAATTTAACGCGTTTAAGCAAAACAAATGATAAGAATTGGCTTATTGAATTTACCCAGCCCAACTCAACAAATGAACCTAAAAACACCATTAAAATTGTCCCGTTAAAAAACGCCCATTTATTTGCTTCTTCCCTTTACGGTGTTTTTAGTTTGAAAAACGAACAAGTTACAGCTAGGAAAGTAAAATTACCTTCAGTTGAAGATGAGAAAATAAAAGATATTTGTTCGGATGGGAAAAATCGATTTTACATAGTTAATAGTGGTAATGAGTTACTGGGTTTCACTTGGTCAAAAGGAAAAGCCAGTTTAACGGAACGAATTAACAACAACAGAATCCATGGAGAAACAATCCTCAATATTGCGCAAGATGGAGAACATTTGTTTGTGTTGACAAATAGGGGATTAAATATTTTTTTCCTACATGAAAATAGAGTCGCATTTAGGGATAAAGAACAAGGACTTGTATACAACACTGTTTCCTATTTCAATGTAGTTCAAGGAAAATTGATGATTGTTACAGATTTTGGAACTTATTATTGGGATATTGCCAGCTTAAAAAACACCAATAAAGAGGTAGCAAATGTATTTTTATCCTGTAAAAAAGAAGCGAAAAATGGGAAAATACCTGCGTTTAAATATTCATTTTCGCAGCAGTCTATCGTTATTCCCTTGAATAGAACCTGTT
>RFNX01000225.1 GCA_009926905.1 Flavobacteriales bacterium | reverse complement strand
GCTCCTGAAACAAATCCTTTATATAATCTTTTTCTTCCATGTTATCTTTTTTCAATTCGGTCGCGCAAATATGCCCTTGCTCGTAAGTATTGTGATTTAGACGTGCTTTCAGTCACGCCTAATTCTGCTGCAATTTCTTGATGAGAATATCCTTCGATGGCAAACATATTGAACACGATTCGGTAGCCTTCTGGCATACTTTGAACCAACTTCATCAAATCCTCTGCCATTAATCGCTCGGCGATGAAATCTTTGTGTTCCAATTTATATTCCACCTCTTCTGCTTGAATGTCTCCTTGAAACTTGACGTTTTTTCGGATTTGATCCAAACAGGTATTCACCATGATGCGACGGATCCAGCCTTCCAATACACCTTCATTTTTATAATCAGGGAGTTTCGAAAATACTTTCACCAAGCCGTCTTGCAACACATCCTCCGCTTGTTCGGTACTTCTCATGTATCTCAAACAAACGCTGAACATTTTTGGGGCAAACTTGTCAAACAACGCTTTTTGAGCTTTTGGATTTCCTTTGATGCATTCATTTACTAAAGTGAAATCGTCCATAGCTCTGTTTAAAGACTTACATAATTAAATAAAAGTTGCACCATTGCGGTGTTTTGAAGTAAATTCGTTGGGAAAAATAACCATTTTTATGCGACATATACTCTTATTTACCTTACTTTTTATAAGTTTTTCTACGTTTTCACAAAGAATAAAAACCATAGAATTTGGTCGCTGGCGTGGTGAACTGGCCATGAATGACCGATTATTTGTCCCGTTTTTCATCGACTTTTCTAAAGAAAACAACAAGCCTAAAATTGAAATTGTAAATGCCAACGAGCGCATTGTACTCAAAGAAATCAAAGAAAAAAACGATTCTGTTTACACGCAATTTCCTGAATTGGATGCGATATTGGTTTTTAAAGTGCAAGAAAGCGGAAAAGAAATTCGTGGCTATTGGCTGAATCGCAATAAAAAAGTTCAAGTGAAAATTCCTTTCAATGCTTATTTCGCAGGAGAAAATGCCAAAAGAATGGAGTTCAACCAAGACGAAAGTGGACTGGCGAACAAAAACCTAACTGGAAAATGGGACGTTACTTTTTCACCCAACACGAAAGATGCCGAAAAATCAGTTGGTGTTTTTGAAGTAACAGGAACAAAAGTAACAGGAACCTTTTTGACCGAAACGGGTGACTATCGCTTTTTGGAAGGAAACATAAGTAATAATGAATTTGCTCTTTCTACTTTCAATGGTTCTTGGGCTTTTTATTTCACTGGGAAAATCGATGGGGATAAAATTGAAGGGAAATATTACAGTGGCGTTTCTTATTCAACTGATTGGATAGCGGTGAAAGATGAAAATGCAAAATTGCGCGAAGAACAAGAACTTACGTTTGTAAAAAACAATGCAGATTTCAATTTCAAAGGATTCAAAGAATTGAATGGAAAACCGTTTGTTTTTTCCTCGAAAACCTACGCCAATAAAGTGGTCATTTTTCAAATCATGGGAACTTGGTGTCCGAATTGCGTGGACGAAATCAAATTTTTCAAAGAATTGTATGCGCTTTACAACAGAGAAGGATTGGAAATTGTGGCCTTAGCGTATGAAGTAGGAACAGATCAAAAGGCGCAAATAAAACGTTTACAAGCCTTCAAAAAACGCACTGGAATTCCATACAAAATTGTGTTGGCAGGTACTTCCAATAAAGATGTGGCCGCAAGTCATTTCCCAATGCTGAATGGTATTATGAGTTTTCCAACAACCGTTTTTGTGGACCAAAAAGGTAAAATTCAACGCGTTCTGACTGGATTTAGTGGTCCAGCAACAGGAAATACTCACAAACAATTAAAAACAGACATTCAATTAGAAGTTGAGAAATTGTTGGGGTTGGGGAGGTAATCATTTTATTTCATTACTTATAATCACAGCTTCATTTGCATCTTTTCCTTTTTGTGAGTATTGAATTAAGCCTATGTTTTTTGCAAAGGTCATTGTGATTTCATACGCTTTAATTTCCTTTTTATACCTCCGTTTATAAATCTTTTTTGCCGTGCGTTTTATATAAATAACTTCGGTTGCTTGACCATTGTATTGTATAATTTCAGTTCCTAAATATTCAATTTTTGAACGAACAACCACTTTTCGATCATAAGACGCTTTCCAATTCGTTTTCCAATTTTTCATTTTCGATATGGGTTTAAAAGGAAACGTTACTTTTTTCAAGGCTTTTACTCGGTGTTTATCAATAAAATTATCTTGCAAATCATAAAAATAAACTTCTCCAATAAAGTATTTCAATCCTCTTTTAGTCATTTTTTCCTTTAAAGAACCCGTCAAATTAGCTTTGTTATCATACGAATCTGTAACAAGATAGCATTTGTTATTTTCTTTAATAATTTGATACACAAATTGGCAATATTCAATTGAATCTTTTGCTGTAATTCTTACTTTCTGCACCAATTTTTCATTTGTCGCATCAATAATTGGAAAAAAATCTCGCGTTGAAGCTACTTGTACAAATGCAGATCTGTAAAATGTAAAAACAAAAAATGTCAAAAGGAATTTTAGCATTTCAACGTCGAGTTTTAGACAACAATAATTTATAAGTCAGATAAGTTGTTTTGTTACATCCTAATTGAAATGAATATTAATCTTATCTTTTCTACTCCATCCCCCTAAAAAACTGTTCCAATAAATCGCTCAAAGGACCAAAAGCCTGAAAACTCAAAGCTTCGTATTTATCAAAGACATCGTGGTAGTTTTTGTTTGGCCCCATTGTATAAATATATATCGCTGGAACGCCGGACTCTGTGAAAAAGTAATGATCTGAATTTGCCGCAGGACCGCGTTTTTTAATCTGAGTTAGAAATTTTGACTGTTCATTCAAAGCTGTTAAACGGTCAAATTCTTTTGGAAACAAAGTCGAATTTACAACTGTAATTCCTTCTTCGCCACTGCCCATAATGTCGAGATTCAGTAAAAATCGAATGCTCTTCAACGGAATTACGGGATGATCCACCATATAATGTGAGCCCAACAAACCAGCTTCTTCCCCTGCAAAGGCAATGAAAAGAATGTTGTATTTCTTTAATGGTGATGCTTTGAATTTTTCTGCCAAGACCAACAACATCGCGTTTCCACTCGCATTGTCATTCGCTCCAGGAAAATAAGTTGCTTGTCCCATTCTACCTAAATGATCGTAATGAGCTGTAATGACGATTGTTTGTTTTGATTTCTTTTTCGCTGGCAAAAATCCCATAACGTTACGCGCCTGATGCTGCATCGTTTTGGCATCAATCGAATAGGAAATTTCTTTCGCATCCTTGAAAACAGAATCTTGAATTTGGATAAATGGAAAAGCGTACGCTTCATCCGAAACCGACCACGTAAACTTGGTGTTTACTACTTCTACAACAGGAGCAAATTTTGCAATTTTATACAACGATTGACTGATTTTTTTAATCGTATCGCCACCGTAATTGACATTCTTCCACAAAAAGACTTTTGAGCGCGAAATCTTAGAAAAGTCAATTTGACCTGCATACAAATCACTTAATGAAAGCGTTTGAAATTCTGAAGTTGAATTTCCTTTTGCACAAGAAGGATCCACTAAAAAATGAATGCCCGGTGTCAAGTTTCGATTGTTCAACGTTACACTCATCGCACCCGGAAACGTGTGAACAGAAAACATAAAACTTTGGAAATACGATTTATTAACAGGTTTTAATCCCAGCTCTTTAAACGTTCTCGCAATGAATTCTGCAGCAATTGAATCGCCACCATTTACATATCCACGCCCGTGAAATTCAGGAGAACACAATTTTTGTGTAAAGGATTTTACACGTTCAGTTTGCGCAAAACACTGTAAACTAATTAGAAAACTAAACAGCCAAAGCGCCCGCATAGCGACGACAGATTTTGAAAATGAATTCTTCCGTTGTTTCACTCTCTAAGTCCCAATTGTGCATTTCTGCCATTTCAGCCAAAATTGGACGTGTAGCCGATAAATTTGATAGCGCATCTAAGCGTTTAATAGCGCTGGAGAAAACATCACTTGAACCACCGAATAATTCATTGATTAGTTGCAGTTTTTCGTTCAAACTGAATGAACCAATCAACGTTTCTAAAGGAACTATTGAATATTTCATACGTACGGTGTCTTCCACAACTTTGATACTGCCTTCCAATGGATGTGATTGCGTGTAAGTCGCATTTGTATAAACTGGTTCCGGCTCAACAAATGGTGCTGCTTCTACAACTGGCGCTGGTGTTGACTCAGGAGTTGAAAAAGAAACTGGAACTTCTGGTACGATTGGCGTAACAGGAGTTACATCTATTGGTGCTGAAGCAAAAACGGGAGTTGGAATGTTCACCTCATCAAAATTTGAAGGAGGAACGGATGCAGCTACGAATGGTTTTTCGTCTTCGATTGGAGTTTGCTCAAAAACTGGTGTTGGTGCAACATATACAGGAATTACTTCTTCAACGATTTCATTTTCAATTGCTACTTCGATTGTTTCTTCAACAATGATCGATTCCTCTTCAGCTGGTGCTTCAAAAACAGGCGCTTCCGCCATCGTTTCTTCCATCACGATTTCTTCTGGCGCTTCGTCAAATAAACTGAATTCAAAACTTGTTTCTTCAACTTCTTCATTT